>CAKRMO010000307.1 GCA_934364765.1 uncultured Bacteroidaceae bacterium
CGCATCGTTGAGAATGGGGACGAACTTGTCCCTAATCTCCTTGTCGCCGTGCCACGCGTCTTTTTTCGGCGCGGGCGGAACGTGGCATATCACAACGTGGTACTTCGCCCTCTTGTATTCCTCGGAGTTTACCACCTTCCTTATCCACTCCGCCTGTTCCGTGCGGTATTCGTCATAGACGTTCGCCCCTGCATACTCAATGTCGTCGTCGGGCTTGTCCTCGCCCGCATCGAGAGCAAGGAAAAACACCGGGCCCTGCCGCCACGCATAATATATGTCGTTCTGGCGCGGGCATACATAGTTGTGGAAATTCACGGCCGACGCACCGCGCGTCTCGTGGTTGCCGCGCACATAATACAAAGGCTTCTCCGAGGCGAAAAGCTTCACGCTCTCGTCAAGGAAGCCCCTGAACAGGGCATCGTCGTCGGGCATTATGTTAACCATGTCGCCGTTGTATATCACCATGTCGCGCTTTTTGTAGCCGCCCATTTCTAGCATCTGCCTCATAACATCGATGCGCTCGTGGATGTCGTTGAGCACGATGAACGACGTTTCGGGTTTCGACGAGTCGTTTGTGGTGAACGTGAGCGGAGCTTGGCTGTACACATTCGTGGCAGCCACATAACCGTAAACAATATGCCATCCCTCGCGCTTCAGCACCTCCTGGGAGTAGATGCGGTAGCGGTATTTCGTGCCGGGCTTCAAGCCCGTGAGCCTCACCGCATGGATTTTACCCGTGCGCTTCACGCCAATATGCGCGTCATAATACTTGGGGCGGCTCTCGGCATAAAAGTTTGTGCCGTCGTCGGGGGCGAGTTCCACCCACCCGTTGGCCTCGTTGTTTGTTGTCCAAACAATGGTGGCTTCTGTTTCATACACATTCTGAAGATAAGGGCCATGGAGAATGGCTATCCCGTCGGCGGAAACCGCAGCCGGGAGAATTGCCAGCAGCATGGCTGCAAGCAGAAATCTGGTTTTGCATTTCATTTTATACTCTGTTATATGGATTGGTTATTTCTTTTACAAATATAGCAATTTTGGCAAACAACCGCGCAACAAACCACGCGGCAAATGGCATTTGCCCCAAAAACAGGGCGGCACGCCGCATACGGAACATTTGCCGTCTGCGGGTACACTTTGATACACTCATAAAATGCGCCAACCCGCAGCCTGCCCAAGCGGCAAAAGTTACACATTCGCCACATCGCGACTTTTTTAATTAAACGTCTAAAAGTCAAGCATTTGCATTCGTCTTATTATTTTCTTGTAAGCATTTGTTTTTCAGCGCATTGCAAGTGGGCGAAAAAAGGTCTGATGTAGTTTGAATTATGTCAGACATAATTTTTCCTACATAGGACATAGTTTTTCCTATGTCCCATGTAGTTTTCGGGGTGTTTTGAAAATGGCAACCGGTTTTCGGTTTTGCAACAGTTATATGGGGCATGGCATACGCCATATACGCCGCCACATGAACCGCGCCGCAAGCCCGATGCCATTACTACGAAATGAGGCTTTCGGAATTGCTTCCGAAAGCCTCACGCATTATTCGCAAAACGCCTTTACTTGCGCTTTGTTGTTTTCCTCACCGTTTTCTTTGCGTTCTTGCCAAGGTCGAGAATGCGGATGTTGCGGAAGCGCACGCCCGCGCCATGGCCGCAGAAGCTCACATAGCCGTCCTTGTTGAAAAGTCCGGGATGGTTCTTGTGGTCAACGGTGTATGGGTTGTGGCTGCCGCCGTCGGGGGCCACATTGTGTCCCTTGCAGGCTTCGCGTATGTTGCAGTCGGTAATCACTTCACCGTTTACCGTAACGGTGATGCGGTCGCCCACGGCGCGTATCTCCTCGGTGTTCCATGTGTTGAGCTTGAACTTTACGTGCTTCGGCACACATATACCGTAAACCGAGCCATGCTGCTGGTAGGGCTGCAAACCTGCGTATATCGGGTCGTCATGGTCGAGTATCTGGATTTCCATACCGTCGTAAGCGGCATCGGAGCCGATGTTCGTGCGTATGCCCACGCCGTTGTTCACACCCGGAGTTTCATAGCGGAACTCGAAACGGTAAACAAAGTCGCTGTACTTCTTCTTTGTGTAAAGGTTTCCGCTGCCGCCATAGTTGGCGGTAACATAAATCGTGCCGTTGTCGGGGGTGTAGCCTGTGGTGTTGCCCTGCCAGTTGTCGAGGGAGCGGCCGTCAAACAGCACTTCGAAGCCGGCTTTCTTCTCCTCTGCCGAAAGAGTATATAC
>CAKRMO010000308.1 GCA_934364765.1 uncultured Bacteroidaceae bacterium
ATAGAGTTCCGCAGCTATTCCAAGACAGCGGGCTTCACAGGTGTGCGCCTCGGATATACGGTAGTGCCCAAGGGAATAACCGTAAAAGGCGGCGGCACGGGGGAAATCGCGCTGAACCAGATGTGGCGGCGCAGACAGACAACGAAGTTCAACGGCGCGTCATACATATCGCAGCGCGGTGCGGAGGCAATCTACACGCCGCAGGGCATGGCGGAGATTGAGGAGAACATAAGCTACTACCACAAAAACGCCTCGCTCATGAAACAGTCGCTCGAAGCCTTGGGGCTCACAGTTTACGGCGGCGTTTGCTCGCCATACCTGTGGGTGAAAATCCCGCAGGGGGAGACTTCGTGGTCGTTCTTCGACAAACTGCTCAACAATGCTGCACTGGTAACAACCCCCGGCGTCGGGTTCGGTCCGAGCGGCGAGGGCTTCATACGCCTCACGGCTTTCGGAAGCCACGATGACGCGAAAGAGGCCATGCAGCGCATAAAGTCGGTTCTTTAGCTTTTCAAAAATAATTCCAAAACGAAAGCCTGTGCCTTTCATGCGAAGGGCGCGGGCTTTTATTCTTTCCGCCTTGTTCTGCAAGTCTCCAAATTGTGTAAGGTGTTGGTTTCCAGAAAAATGACCATTTATGAAGGATGCTTTGTAACGATTTGTATTTCAGTGCGTTGCACATGGGCGAAAAAAGGTCTGATGTAGTTTGAATTATATCAGACATAATTTTTCCTACATAGGACGTAGTTTTTCCTGCATCCGATGTAGTTTTTGGGATGTTTGGAAAAAGCCATGCGGTTTTGGTTTGGCAATAATTGTAGGGACGTATTGCATACGCATTGTATGCCATCGCACGAAACGCACTGCACATACAATGCAAACCGTATAATCCAGTCCGGATTTTACAAGTCCTTTGTGCCTGACTCTCGCACGTATTCGTAAAGTTTGCGGTAGAAGGGGTGCTTCCTTAGTGTTTCGGCGTTTCCGAGTATGAACAGTTTCATTCTCGCCCGCGTTATCGCCACGTTCATTCTCCTTATGTCGGAAAGGAAACCTATGCTCCCGTCTTCGTTCGCCCTCACGAGGCTTATTATAATAATGTCGCGCTCCTGTCCCTGAAAGCCGTCCACGGTGTTCACCGTTATGCTGTTTCTGAACGGGCGCAGGAATGCGTCGCGCCCGAACATACGCCGCAGCAGCTGCACTTGCGCCTTGTACGGCGATATAACCCCGATGTCTATGTTCTCGTCGAGCAGCCTCTCCTTTCCTATGCCGGCGATGTATGTCTTCAGCGTTTCGAGCGTGAGTGCCGCCTCGGCTCGGTTTATCCTGCCGTAGGTGTCGCCAACGAACTCTTCCTTGCTGTCAACAGCCGAAGAGTCTATCCAGCTTACAGGAGTGTCGAAGTCAAGTATGCCCCTGCTTCTCACTTCGGGCGCACTCTCAAGCCGCCCTCCGTAAAACATTTCGCTCGAAAAGCGGGCTATGGACTCGTTCATGCGATACTGCACGTTGAGAAGCGACACGCACTCCGGCTTTTCCTCCGCAAGGGTTTCCATAAGCGTCTTGCCAAGCCCGCCCTTTGCTGCCGCGCCGCTTTTAATGGTTGGCGGAAGCTGGCGGTGGTCGCCGGCGAGAACAAGGCGGTGGCATTTTTGCAGGGGAATCCATACCGCCGCCTCCAAAGCCTGTGCCGCCTCGTCAACAACAAGGGTGTGGAACTTCATGCCGTCGAGCGTGCGGTTTGCCGCCCCTGCCAGAGTGCACGCCACAACCCTTGCCGCGTCCATGAGCGAGGTGTGGATGGAAAGTTCCAGTTCCGTGGCCCTGTCGCGCAGGCGCGAAATCTTCTGATGCCTGCGCTCCGTGTCGCCTTTCTGCGAGTAGAGTTGCCTTATTGCGCGTCTCACCGCCCAAAGCTGCGGATAGTCGGGATGGGCTTCGAACCGCCGCTCGTAGGTGAACGACAGCATTTTGTCGTTCACCCGCGTGGGGTTTCCTATGCGCAATACGTTAACGCCCCTGTCTGAAAGTTTCTCGCTTATCCAGTCAACCGCCATGTTGCTTTGCGCACACACCATAACCTGGCTCTCGCGCCGCAGAATTTCATAGACGGCCTCGACGAGCGTGGTGGTCTTGCCGGTTCCCGGAGGTCCGTGAACCACCGCCACATCCTTGGCACGCAACACCTCGTTCACCGCCTGGCGTTGCGAAGGGTTGAGCCACGGTATGGGGGTGGGG
>CAKRMO010000309.1 GCA_934364765.1 uncultured Bacteroidaceae bacterium
GGCTGGAACAGCTTTTTAGCATTCACTCCTCTGTTCAGACGGTTGTGATAATCTCCCTTATCGTGGCCGTGGGTCTGGCTTTGGGCAAGGTGCGTGTAAGGGGCATATCCCTCGGGATAGCCTTTGTTTTTTTCATCGGCATACTTGCCGGGCACGTGGGGCTTGGCGTTGACCCGCGTGTGCTCGACTATGCCGAGACATTCGGGCTTGCGCTGTTTGTTTACACCCTCGGCTTGCACGTGGGGCCAAACTTCTTCGGCTCGCTGAGGCACGAGGGATTTGCGCTTAACCTTTGGGGGCTTGGCGTGATAGTTGCCGGCACATTGCTTGCTCTTGTGCTTGTGCCGCTCACGGGGGTGAGGCTGCCCGACATGGTGGGAATACTCTGCGGCGCAACCACAAACACGCCCGCGCTCGGTGCGGCAAACCAGGCGCTGGAGCATTTCGGCATTTCGGGCAAGAGCCTTGCGCTGGCAACGGCGGTAACTTATCCACTCGGCGTGGTGGGCGTGATTTTCGCCATGATGCTGCTGCGCAAGTTTTTCGTGCGCCCCGGCGATCTTGAAATAAAGCCGCTCACGGAAGACAACCACACTTACATAGCCGAGCTGGAGATTATTAATCCTGCCATAGAGGGCAAAACCATAGTGCAGGTGGTGCAGATGACCCGCCGCAAGTTCATAATTTCGCGGCTCTGGCGCGGCAGGGAGGTGATTGTGCCGAAGGCGGAAACGGTGCTGAAAGTTGCCGACAAGGTGCTTGTGGTAACCACACGCGAGGACGAGCGGGCAATGGAGCTTTTGTTCGGGAAAAGGGTGGAGACCGACTGGAACAAGGACAAGATAGACTGGAACGCAATAGATGCTGACGTGGAGAGCCGCACACTTGTGGTTACCCGCACGGCATTGAACGGAAAAGTGCTGGGGCAGCTGCAGCTCCGCAACACTTACAATGTGAACGTCAGCCGCATAACGCGCGGCGACATAAAGCTGCTCGCCACCGACGACCTGCGCCTGCAATACGGCGACCGCGTAACGGTTGTGGGGCGGCATGAGGCTGTGAACAACGTGGAGCATTTTTTCGGCAACTCTGTAAAGACGCTTAACGAGCCAAACATCGGCAGCATATTCCTCGGCATAGTGCTCGGGCTTGCGCTTGGCACAATTCCCATAAGCGTTACGGGCATGGACACGCCCATACGCCTCGGCGTGGCGGGCGGCCCTATAATAATGGGAATACTTGTGGGTGCGCTCGGCCCTAAGCTCCATTTCATTTCCTACACCACGCGCAGCGCGTCGCTCATGCTGCGCAAGCTCGGACTGTCGGTATATCTCGCCTGTTTGGGGCTTGACGCGGGAAAAGGCTTCTTCGCAACCGTGGTGCGCCCCGAAGGGGCGATGTGGGTGGGGCTCGGCCTGCTGGTAACGGTGTTGCCGGTGGTTGTGCTCGGACTTGTCGCGCTTAAGACCAGACGCTATGATTTCGGCACTATATGCGGCATACTCTGCGGCAGCATGGCGAACCCGATGGCTTTGTCATACGCCAACGACACTCTGAAGGGCGACACGGCGAGCGTGAGCTACGCCACGGTATATCCTCTCGGAATGTTCGTCAGGGTGGTCATAGCCCAAATGCTTATAATGATATTTGTGTAGCGAAGTCTTTTGCGGCAAAATCCAAGCCGCGCAGCATAAAACTATCCCCGCCATTCGCAACGGATGGCGGGGATAATTGTAATATATTAAGGCGTTGTGCAAAATTTCCGCCTTGGTCAGTCTTCCACAATCTGTTCGGCGGTGAGACGGTTGCTTTTCAGGAAATCGTTGTAGTCGAATCGGTCAACAAACTCCTTGCGCGCGCCATAGCAGCGCACTTTCATGGAAGTGTTGCCGTAGAAGCGGGCGATTTTCTCGCCCCATCCGCCGTCCAGCTGTCCGTCCTCAAGGGTTATCACGGTATGGTGTCCGTTTTGCAAGCCTTGCAGCAGCGCGGTGTCGAGACCTGTTATGAAGCGCGGGTTGATTACGGTTGCGTCTATGCCTTTCTCTTTGTATTTCTCCGCCACTTTTTGCGCCAGCGCATAGTAGCCGCCCAGTCCGAGTATGGCAATTTCGCCGCCCTTGTGCGTAATCTGATAGCGGTTGAGGTTGCCGTAGCTTTCCTCGGCAACGGTGTCGTTTGTGGCGTTGAGAGGAATGTTCGGCACTCGTATTGCCACGGGATGCTCCGTCTGTTGTATT
>CAKRMO010000310.1 GCA_934364765.1 uncultured Bacteroidaceae bacterium
CTGGGGCATTCGTGGAATGTTCTGATTGCCGAAAACGGACACAACTATCCGTTCAACGGTATAACCTCATCCCCCGGAAACAATTACCGGCTTATGGAGAAGATGGCAAAGGCATACAGACACACCTACTCCACAAACAAAGAACTGACGGACTTGAACAGCTCTGAGAAAAACGTTCCTGCCTTGTTCAGGACTTTTTTCCTTAAAGACGTAACGGACGACTACATAAACGCGGTTGACGTTGAAATAAAGCCCAGCGGACTGCCGAAAAACAGGGAATATGCCTTCCTCGCCATTTTCGGCGACCAGGACTGGACGCCAATATCGTTCGGGCAAGTGGGAAAAGGCAATGTGCATTACAAAAACCTTGGCAGGAACATTCTATATATGCCTTTTTGCTATTCCGACGGCGGGGCTGTAACCCCCATAGGCGAACCGTTTGTGGTGTTGCCGTCAGGAAAAACAAGAACAATAAAGGCGAACCGCAAGAAACGCATCAAAGTTGCGCTAAAGCGGAAATACCCCACGCTGGAACTTGCATACCAATTGCTGAACAGATTGGACGGCTGCGAATTTCAGGCATCGAACGACAAGAAGTTCCGCAAATACAAAACGGTTCACAAAATAGGCGAACACTATGGCATAGGCTATGACGTTAAGGTGGCAGACAGAGTTCCGGCATACAGGTACTGGCGCTTCTTTTCGACAAAGGCGGAGGCACACGCCAACATAGCGGAACTTTATTTCTTTGACGCATCGGGAAAGGAAATCAAAGGCAAGGTTATCGGCACGGACGGTTCGTGGGACGGCGGAAAAGAACACACCCGCGATGCGGCAGCCGATGGCGACCTGCTCACGTTCTTTGACGCTCCCGACGGCGACGGTTCATGGGTGGGTCTGGACTTCGGCAATCCTGTCAACATCAGTCATTTTTACTTTTACGCCCGTGGGGACGGCAATTCCATAGAGCTGAAAAACAAATACGAACTGCTATGCTGGGACAACGGCAAATGGAACAGCCTCGGCGTAAAGAAAGCGTCATCCCCCACCCTTTTATACGACAATGTACCTGACGGCGGAGTATATCTGCTGCGCAACCTCACCAAGGGCAAGGAAGAGAGAATCTTCACCTACGAAAACGGCAAACAGGTATGGTGGTAAGCAAAAACAATTATGACACTCGCATTATCTTTCCGTGAAAGGCTGCATAAAACCAATATGGTTGCGGGCATTGCAATATTTGTGATGCTTATGGTCACAACGGTGATGCCCGTTGAAACGCGGTGGAGCGGTGCGGAGGTTGCCGTGGCGCAGACATTGCCGGTAATATGCCTGTTGGGAATGGCGTTTGCCCTGCTGCAAAACAAGGGCAACAGGAAATTGTCGTTGCTTGATGTTTTTGTTACAGCATGGTACACATACTATCTTTGCCGCACTTGGGCGAGCAACGAGTACCCTTGCGCCACGCAGTTTCTGAAAGACACAGAATTGTTTGCAATGTATTTTGCCCTCAGGGGAATCTTCTGCAATATAAATGTACCCCCGGCTTTTGTTGTGGTTGCCCTCGTTTGCCTTGGGTGCTACGAAGCTGTGCTTGGACTTTGGCAGATGATTACGGGCGGAAGCCGCCACAGTCTTTATATGCTTACCGGCTCATTCCTTAATCCCGGCCCTTACTCCGCTTTTCTGCTCATAGCCCTTGCAGCGGGACTGACGGCGAAAAAAGAACTGCTCTCCACGACAGGGAAATTCCCCAAGCCTATGCGCCGTTATCTTGCCGCAACATTTATTGTCATGGTGGCGGTAACGGCCGTTGTGCTCCCCGCCACATGGAGCAGAGCGGCACTAATGGCACTCGCCATTGTTTGCCTGTGGTGTTTCCGAAAAAATTATTGGCGGTGGAGATATGCGGTTTGGGGTGTATGCCTTGCTGCGGTTGCGGCATTATATTTCATTAAGCAAGGGTCTGCCGACGGGCGTATGCTGACATGGACGGCAAGCATCACAGCATGGGGGCATTCCCCTTGGCTCGGCGTAGGGACAGGCGGCTTCAGACACGTATGTGCAAAAGGCATCGCGGAATTGTATGAGGCAAATCCGGCAAACCCTTTGTTCGCCTCAGGGAATGTGGCGGAATACGCTTTCTGCGACTTTCTGAAAATACTCACAGAACAAGGTGTCATAGGGGCTGCGCTTTGCATTGCCGCAACAGCGGCTTTACTGCATAACGCCTACGG
>CAKRMO010000311.1 GCA_934364765.1 uncultured Bacteroidaceae bacterium
GGCTCGGTGTAGCCCGAAACCTCGTCGTATTCCGCAGGGTTGAGGAATGCGTTCTTGCGTCCTGTGAGCATTTTGTGGGCGTAGCTTTGGTGGCTCACGTCGAACACCATTTTGTCAGTGGGCGAGTTGAACACATAGTGCAGGGCGACAGTCGCCTCCACCATGCCCAGGTTCGGGCCTATGTGGCCGCCGTGGTCGGAGAGCTTTTGCAGCAGGTGGCTGCGCACTTCGCCCGCCAAAACGTCGAGCTTGTCAATGCCGAGAGCCTTGACATCGGCAGGGGAGTTGATATTTTCCAAATACATAATGCTTGTGTTTTATTTTATATTTTCTACGGTGCAAAATTACAAAAAGCGCAACGTGCGCATACTACCCGAATTTAGGAACGGATAAACATTATTACGCTTTTGCGCCGTTTTGCGCGTTTCATCCCGGACATCCCGAAAACTACATCGGATGCGGGAAAAACTATGTCCTATGTAGGAAAAATTATGTCAGACATAATTCAAATTACATCAGACATAATTTTCGCCTTTGCAAACATTTGAAAAACAATAACTTACAGAGCTGTATTAAAAACAGGATAACACTTTGAAAACCAAAGAATTGCGGCAAAAATGGCGCATGGACGGATTTTACGCTTGGAAGAACGAAAAACGGCTTGCGGACTGTCTGCCTGCAAGCCGTTTGCTGCCTCTTTATTGTGCAATCGCCGTTTATTTCTTTATGTATGCCTTGAAACCGTATATGTGATATACATTGCCGCCATAGTTGTCCTTTTTCAGGGGCTGGTATCCGATTTTGTTGTTTCCGCCGGTTTTCTTGCCGTTTGACCACAGCTCCATTTCTATGTAGCGGTCGGTGTTGCCGCTAACGCTGTCCTCGCGGAATTCCAGCATAAAGCCGTCCCTCATAAGTCCGTCATAAATTTTCTTGTCGTAGCGTTTTGATTTCTGCCCGCGGGCGTTTACGAGGTATGACAGGCAGTATTTGTCCCATCCGCCTCCCGACTGCCTTACAGTTACCGAATCTATGAACAGGCTGCCCCGTATGTTGAACTCGCAATAGTTTACGCTGACATCAATGTCAACCGAGGTTTCGCGGTATTGTTTTTGGAATTCGTCCCATACAAGGGCAATCGTTGTTTTTCCCGTACCAAAGCTGTCGCTGTATTCGGCGTTTGTGAACTCAAGCTCCGGCTTTTGTATGTAGGCGGGCGCGAAAGGTTCCGCCGCTCCGTAGGAAGTGTATGAATTGGTAAGCAGGTAGTCTGTGGAGTATGTGATGTAGGGCGCAATCTCATAGCCCTTGGGCGTTGCCTTGTAGGAGGACGGCGTTATTTGCAGGTCTTTTTTTGCAAAGCTCATCGATTGTGTGGATTGCGAGGTCAGGGTCCCTATGTTCCCTTGGTCGTCCTGCTCTTTCATAAGGGAGATTTTGCTGTCAATTTCGCCGTTTTTCAGGATAACCACCCCCCAGTCGCGTATCATTGTTATGTTTGCGTTGCCGTCGCGCTTGCATTCGGCGTTGAACTTAAGGGAGTACGACATTTCGTTGTCGGAGAAAAACGCGCCGTCGAGCGTGTAGGTGTAGTCAACATCGGCTTTTGCATACGGAACAGCCTCGCCGTAGCGTATGTAGTTGCGGCTTTTCTTCATTGACGGCTTTAGGGAAAGGTCAAGGTCTGCCATGAGGAACGGGCGTATGTTGGCTCCCCTTTTGCCGTCAGCGTAGATTATGAAGCTGTATTCAAGGTCGTCTTCCTCAGCGGCAGCCCCGCTTGGCTTTACAAGAATTTCGCCCGAGCGTGTGTCGCAATGGTTGTACAGGGGCAGGCCTCCCTCCCGCGACAATACGCCGCTGTAAACGTTGTTCTCCACGGAAACCCTCTTTTCGCTTCCGTCGGGCGACACTATGATTTCATAGTGTGTGGCGGGCAGCGTTTTTGCGTTGCGGATTGTTACGGAGACTTCCACCGCGCCGTCTGTGCGTTCCTTAATGCCTGTAATCTCCGGCGTTGCCATGCCGTAGAAAATTTTGTGTTGCAGTTCCGTAAGCTCTTCGTATTCGTCTGCAAGCATTTTCACCCCTGTGCCAAGTGCTTCGCCGCCTTTTACCTGCGAAATGCCGGTTGCGAAGATGTTTGCACCGAGCTGAAACCATTTCTCGTCTCTTGCCAGTTTGTCGGTCTTGTCAAGGTAATTGAAAGCTTCTTTGAGAGGTTTGAACACT
>CAKRMO010000312.1 GCA_934364765.1 uncultured Bacteroidaceae bacterium
ATATGAATGCAACCTCACTATTCTTTTATAGTCGAATTGTTCATACACGGCATAGTCAAAAAGCATAAGATATAGCCATATAATCGTCCTCATTGGCCGGTTTATCTTTTGCTTGTCGGCTTCCTGGAGACAGCACATTTGTATAACAGACAAATTAGACCATACAAAAACATCCAAACAATCGTCTGCTAATACGGCGCTTCCTTTTGTTGTTTTCCATACAGGTTGAACAATTAAAGGGGCCTGCTTCTTTTGCAAATACAAGCTAACGTTCAAAATTGCATCCAATATCTTTTTATAGTGAGGAAGGACAGAATCAATTTCTTCCCAATGATTAATCTGAGGTACAGTTCCGAGTAACTCACGTAATGTATTTCTGCCTTTAACCCCAGCAAAGCAACTGCATAAACTGCAAGCCAAAAAATTGATGGTTGGAGGTCTTACTACAATCTCACTGCTATATTTGTCTTCTGATAATTTTTTCGTTGTGTTGTCTGGTATTGCGGTTAATTTGATTTCCAATCCAATAAGGCTTTCATTGGTATCGCTATCAACCATCACCAAATCTATTTTCTCTCTTTCCCCAATATAAAACTTCTCAAATCCTACATAGCCTGCCTCAAAATTATAAAAAGCATTTTGACAAAGCGGGTCTATCCTGAACAATTCGGACGAAGCTATTGAAGAATGCACGACATTGTTCTTTGCGTCAGTTTTAAGATAAACAGGTTTAATCCCTTTATACCCCATATATGCCACCAACGAAGCTGGAAAAGAGCTGTTAAATTGATTCTTTCCCCAATACTTTTCCTGTGAGTAATCTCTATTGGAATTATTATGGTCTTGAGCAAACAATCCCGGTGCAATTACCTTATCACTCATTTTCTTTTTTACTTTTATAATGGCGTTTTACTTCGCATCTGCTTGCCTAACATTAGCAAAGGTACAAATAAAATCGGATATTTCCGCAAAACATTTTCTCACCACAGCGGCTTGGGGCGATTTGGGTGCGTTGCCGCGCGGTGTTTGGGGGGAAAGTGCTAATTTTGCAGATGTGGCGGCGGATGTGCCGCGCAATAAATTTTTAAGAGCATGAAATCATTTCTATACCCCGAAGATTTGGGAAATTTGCAGGAAGCCCTCAAGGAGGCTGCCGAAGTGAAGAAAAACCGTTACGCTTTCGAGCATCTGGGCAAACACCGCACCGCGCTGCTGATATTCTTCAACAACAGCCTGCGCACGCGCCTCAGCACGCAGAAAGCCGCGATGAACCTCGGCATGAACGTAATTGTGCTCGACGTGAACCAAGGCGCGTGGAAACTCGAAACCGAGCGCGGGGTTATCATGGACGGCGACAAGAGCGAGCACCTGCTCGAGGCAATCCCTGTTATGGGGAGCTACTGCGACATTATCGGCGTGAGGACATTCGCGCATTTCGACAGCCGCAACAATGACTACAACGAAAACATACTGCGCCAGTTCATAAAATACAGCGGCCGCCCCGTGTTCTCCATGGAGAGCGCGACGGTGCACCCATTGCAGGCATTCGCCGACCTCATCACGATTGAGGAGTACAAGAAGACGAAACGCCCCAAGGTGGTCATGACATGGGCGCCCCACCCGAAAGCCCTGCCGCAAGCCGTGCCAAACAGTTTTGCGCAGTGGATGAACGCCGCCGATGTGGACTTTGTGGTAACGCACCCCCACGGCTACGAACTCGACCCGCAGTTTGTGGGCGGCGCAACCGTGGAATACGACCAGATGAAGGCTCTCGAGGGGGCTGACTTCGTATATGCCAAGAACTGGAGCTGCCCCGGGGTTACGCGCCCCGACGACTATGGCAAGGTTATCTCAAAGGACATGGGCTGGACCGTTGACGCACGGCACATGGCCGTTACAAACAACGCCTACTTCATGCACTGCCTCCCCGTGCGCCGCAACATGATTGTGAGCGACGACGTGATAGAGGCTCCCACATCGCTCGTAATCCCCGAAGCGGCAAACCGCGAGATTTCTGCGACAGTAGTGCTGAAGCGTTTCATAGAAAGCCTGTAACCCCCAACGCCACAACCGGCAACTTAAACAGTGCGCGGCGGCGACGGTTTCCGTTTGTCCGCCGCGCATTTGTTTGGCTCATGCCGCGACCGCCAATGCAAGAAAACGCCCTCCCAACATAAAAACGCATAACCCATTTATTGCAGCGCATAAGCCCATTTCAAACGCACCTGTAT
>CAKRMO010000313.1 GCA_934364765.1 uncultured Bacteroidaceae bacterium
CTGGAAAGCCTGCATATTATATATAAGGACTCTTACGCTTTCGGGTATGGTGTATTCCGTGTCTTTTTTTGCGGCGGGGTATTTCACGAGCACGATGCCGTTCTTTGTCAGCAGCACGCCGTTGTCGGCTTTGTAGTTTTGGTTCTGGAAGTTCACGTAGATGCCGGTGCAGCTGCTCATGCCGTCAAGCGCGCCGCTTCCTATTGTGGCAACTTTTTGCGGGATGTAGAGTGTGCTTATGCTGCTGCAATTAGTGAATGCGCTGTCGCCTATGGAAGTTACGGCATTGGGAATGGAAATCTGCTCAAGCCCGCTGCATCCCAAGAAAGCCTTTGCGCCGATTTCGCTCACGCTTTCGGGAATTTCCACGCTTTTCAGCGAGGGGCAATTCTCAAAAGTGCCGTCCTTTATTGCGCCTACCCCGTCGGGAATTTTTACGGTGTCAAGTTTTGCGCATCCTGAAAACACATAGGTGAAGATGCTCTTCACGCTCGACGGAATGGCGATGCTTTCAAGCGAGGCGCAGTTCATGAAAGCGTTTCCGCCGAGCATTGTTACAGTGGAGGGGATTGTTACTTTTTCAAGCGACTTGCAGTCTTTGAATGCGTCGAAAGGAATGATGGTAACGCTGTAGTCCTTGTCGTTTATGCTTACAGTTCCCTCGATTTCCGCTTCTGTTATGTCTGTGTTTTCAGCTGATGCCGTGGCTGTGGATGCAGCTTCAGAAAGCACGGAGTAAACAATACCGCCCTTGGTTACGGATTGTGCCGAGACGCTGCCGGCAAACAGGACAACAGCCGGCAGCATGAGCATTGACTTGAGTTTTGTAAAATCAAATGCCATAAGTTAATTTTTTAGTTTTCAGAAGTCCCCCAATTCTGAAATTCAACATCACATTGTTTGTTTCTTTTGAAATGCGTGGGGAACGTGCCGCATTCAGCGGCACTCCGCATCCTTTCATTATAATCTTTCAGGCGGACTTTCTCTTTCAAAAAGAAAGCTCCATTGCAAAAATAATGCTTTTGGTATTGAAACTTGGGCTAAAAGCGTGAAAAATAGCCCGCAGGCGCAATATAAAAAGGATTAGGCGGTGAATGTGCAACACCACTTTGCAAAAAAATGTAATAGATTTTGCGGAAAAGATAGTGGAGTATTTGCGCGGAAAAACTAATTTTGCAGCAAATTGAATTATAAAATACGAAATTGGCATGATTTTGAATTGCGGCAAATTGTTTTTATCGCTTATGGTGGCAGTGTCCGCCTTTTCCGCGTCAGCGCGCAGTGTGGCAAAATACGGTGAGGACTACACCGCCCCCGACAGTTCGCTTATCACCCACGCGGTGGTAAGTGAGTTCCCCATGGAGGCAGAACCCACGTTCAAGGTTACGGTGAACGGCAGGAAGGTGGGGCTTTACAACGACCGCAGCCATTGGGGCGGGCTTGTGAACTTCGGCAGCTTCGAGTTCAAGAACGGAACGGAAATCACAATCAAAATAACGTATGCCAAGGAACTGAAAAGCTACGAGGTGCTCCCCATAAAGCGGCTCGACCTTATTTCGGTGAAGAAAAAGGGCAGCAGGACAATTGAGATAAAAACCGCCCGCGCCGACCAGAATATAACAGTGCTCGTGAACGGCGAGCCGAAAAAGGACGCGCTCCACCTTTTCTGCAACAGCGTTGACCCCAAAGCCCCGCTTGTTCCCGACCGCAAGGGCTATCACCGCTATGAGGACATGAAGCTGCACTATTTCGGGCCGGGCTTTCACGACCTGAAGAAGATTTTCAAGGACAAGGACATGCTTGTGCTCAACGACGGCTGGAAAGTTTACATTGCCGGCGGTGCGGTGCTCTACGGGCGCATAGGCCTTTGGGGCACGAGCAAGGGCACGAAGGTTTACGGGCGCGGCATGGTTTATAACGACACAAAGAACCCGCGTGTGGTGTTCGAGGCAAACAACTGCAAGGGAGCGGACGTGGAGGGCGTGCTTTTCCACTGCCACCGCCCGGGAGTTTGGCAGGTTGTGATAAACCACTGCCAGAAAGTGGAGTTCAAGGGCGTTAAGATACTCTCCACGAGATACGCCTCGACCGATGGGCTTGACATTGTGAACAGCCAGCAGTGCGCCTTCCTCAACACCTTCATACGCGCAAACGACGACGCAATAGCCATAAAAGGGCTTGATTCGCGCAAGCCGGAGGAGTGTCCCCCAACGCGCAACATCACAT
>CAKRMO010000314.1 GCA_934364765.1 uncultured Bacteroidaceae bacterium
GCGCATCAGACGAAGGAATATCCTCTATTACGAACTCCACCTCGCCCGGCGATATTCTTGCGTGCGACACGCCTGCGGGGAGAGTTTTGAGGCGCGGGGAAAACTTTCCGCTTACATTGTTGACAAGTTCGTCATAGCTCACCACTATGACAAAGTTGCCGGCATTGACGCTGTTGTACTTCGACGCCCCCACCTGGAACGTTACGTTGACCTTGGGAGGGAATGTGCGCAAAACCTTTGTCGCGGGGAAATTAACCATCTCAACCGGCACCTGCACGGTTTTCTCCGTAATCATGTCAACATACACCTTCGTCCTTACCTGCGAGGGCACAAACTTCGCGCCCCTCACTCCGTGTATGGGGACCATCAGGTCTGTGTCGCGCCGCAACGCCCCGATTTCAAACGCGGTGGTGTATGCCGCCGTCATGGTGTCGAGCACGCTCTCGAGCGCGTAAACGCTCACGGAATCGGGGGCGACCGACACGCCCGACACCCTCATCTGGCCGTCCGTGCCCACACGCCCGCGAAACCTTACGGGAAGCCGCCTGTGAGCGCCGTAATTAAAAAAATACTCTACAGTGTCGGGGCGGTATGAAACCAGATGGGTTGACGATGAAAGCTGGCGCGTGAGCTGCTTCATAAGATCGCGGGTGAGAATGGCCACATGGCCGCCGCGCCCTTCGTATTGCGAAAAGTCTATGGTTATGGGGGAAAAGTCTGTGAAATAGCGGTATTGCAAAAGCATCGAGCCGTGGTCTTTCAGCACCACGCGCAGCGCAGACTGGGGCGGAGTGGTTATCACCGCCTTCTCGGGAACGTTCACAAGCCTCACAGGCACCTCGAACTCCATTTCGTAAGAGGAGCTGAGGTTCTGGAACAGCCAAAAACACGTGGACAGCGCCACAAAAAACAGGAACTTCAGAAACTGCCTGTTCAGTACCCCTGAAAACACGCTCCTGAAATGTCCTTTCGTAATCCCGCCTTTCATCGACAGCTAATGAAGCGCCTGCGCGGAACAGTGTCCGCGCAGGGCATAGGTTGCAGTTTGTTGGAAAAGTCCGCCACAAGGCGCGGACCGCAATAATCAGCGCACCTGCTGGGTTGCCGCAGCGTTTGCGAAGATGTGGGTTTTTTCAACCTTCACCTTTACGTCGCGGGCAATTTCAAGGACCACAAGGTTCTTGGTGTCGTCTATCTCCTTGATAGTGCCGTGCACACCCCCATAGGTTACCACTTCCATTCCCGGCTCAAGCGAGTTGCGGAACTTTTGTATTTCCTTCTGCTTTTTCTGTTGCGGACGGATCATGAAGAAATACATGATTGCGAAAATGGCAACAATCATTATCAGGAATGTCGCGTCGAAGCCTCCCGCCTGGGGAGTTGCCGCAAGGATTGAAACAAAGGGATTCATTGTCTTTTCTAATTATATTTGTTGTTAATACTATATGCCTGAATTTTCACGGCAGCCGCGCCGCCGCTTGCGTCATTTCATTATCACGCCTTCGGAACGCAGTTTTTTCACCACATAGTCGAGCAGCCCGTTAATGTATATATGGCTCTTGGGGGTGCTGTAAACCTTGGCGAGGTCAAGATATTCGTTGATTGAAACCGCCGGCGGAATAGTGGGGAACGACATAATCTCGGCCAGGGCTATCTGCATTATCACGATGTCCATCAGCGCCATGCGCGAAAACTTCCAGTTTTTGGCGTTGTTGCGGATTAGCGAGCGGTACTCGCCCTCCCGCGTAAGCGCACTGTGCATGAGCGTAACCGCAAACTCGCGGTCTTCCTCGCTGTCGTATTCCGGCAACAGCTGCTGCTCTTCGCCGCTTTCCTCCTTGAAGCGCTTTATCGTCTTTATCACGAACGTGTCAACAATTTCGCGGTCGTCGTTCCAGTAGAGGCTTTTCTCCTCGAACAGTGAGTCGATGTCCTCGCACGGGATGAAGCAGGCCTTGTACGCCTTGCGCCAAAAAGTGCGGTCGTCGGCATATTCGGGATTTTTCAGGCTCATGTACTCACGGTACGCATCGCTTTCCTTCACCGCCTTGTAGAGCTTTCTGACAAGCACCTCGTCCATTATGTCCGCCCCCGCATTGTTGGCAAACGAGCGCAGGCTCTTGTTGCCCACCAGCTGTTTAGCAAACCTGTTGTCGGCATACCGGGTGTCTATCTCCACGTCCAGATGAAGCCGGTTGGCACGGGCGCGCTGCACCTCCAAGT
>CAKRMO010000315.1 GCA_934364765.1 uncultured Bacteroidaceae bacterium
CATAACGACAACCCGCTCGAATGTGCGCAAGAAACTCGGACTGAAACCCGAGGATGACCTTAAGGAGACCTTGTGGCGGCTAATGGATGAGGCTGGCTATTCCCACGACAAGTTCAAGGAATAACCTGCTGCAAAGCATTGCAAACGGTGGTGTACAGGGCAGATGCCGTGCGCTCTTGCAAACACGCAATATGCGGGTAGTCAATGAATTATGCCGCTGTAGGGGCGTATGGCATACGCCCTGAATTGCGCCGATTTGCAGTGTCGTGCCATCGGTTTGCGGTGGGGATCACGCAGTGGCATACTGGGTGTATGCAATATGCCCGTACAATTTCCGCAAAAGCAAAATCGCCCGCCATTTTCCTAGCACCTCGAAAAATACATTTGATGTGGGAAAAACTACATAGGACGTAGAAAAAATTATGTCTGACGTAATTCAAACTACACCAGAGCTTTTTTCCGTATTTTCAAACGGGTGAAAAACAAAACTTTACAAAGCTCATGCAGGTTTATTTAATAATTTGTGTATCAAATGCCTATGAATTTTGCGGATAAAAAGAGCTTTGTTGGAGTATTATGTAAAAAAGTTGTGTGGGGGATTTTATTTGTCATCGTAGTGTCCGTATGCTGAAAGAACCAGTACGATAACCGTGTTTTCATTTACTTCGTAAACAAGTCTGTGCTTCTTCGTTATTTGCCTCGACCATTGGCCGCTTCTGTCGCCCCGCAGTGCTTCCGGATGCCCTGTACCCGAATATGGGTGCAGTAATAGTTCGTTCAGGAGCTTGCTGACCTTTTTGAATGCGGAGGGTTCGCTTCTTTTGAGCTTTTTGAGGTTTTCCTCTGCCTTTTCGGTGTAGTTTATTTTGTACATGATATGTCAGAGACTTTCAAGCCATTTGTTCATGTCTTCGGCATTGTCGAATTGTTTGAACTTCCCCTCTTCGTATTCCTTCTTCGACTCGTCAATCATTTTGAAGAAATCCTCCTTGCTCATGCGTGTCGGGTCTTCGGCTTTTGCTTTCTGCTTTGCAAGCCTTTTTACGTAGTTTATGGCCTTTGCGAGCATAGCCTCGTCATCGGCTATGCTGTTTATCTGGCGGTTGAGTTCGGCTTTAAGCTGTATTGCGGTCATGGCTGTAATTGTTTGTTTGTGTGCAAAAGTATCAATTATTTCTCTTTCCTGCAAGAGAATATGTTTTGGTAAACTTCGTTGTATTTCTTCACGGTAACGTAAATGTCGAACTCCTTGGCGCGGGTGTAGCACTGTTCTGCCGTTTTGCGGTAATAGTCGCTGTCGTCATGCAGTTTCCGCAGAATGCCGGCAAGTTCCTCTGCGTTTTCGTGCTCAAAAAGAATGCCGTAGCCCTGCGTAACCTCGCGCAGCCCGTTCACGTTGGAGGCGATGAAAGGCTTGCCCGCGCTCATGCCCTCGACGTTTGAGAGCGAAAGCCCCTCCCAATGGCTTGACATCACAACCGCGTCAGAAGCTTTGAGTATTTGCGCCACATCCGAGCGTATTCCCCAAAATTTTACGCGGTTTCCGAGGTGCAGGCTTTCTGTGAGGCTTTCAAGGTTTTTGCGTCTCACTCCGTCGCCCACAAGCCACAAAACGTAATTTTCCGGCAGCATGGCAATTGCCCTGATTATTGTGTCCTGGTCTTTTGCCTCGCGGAAGCCCGCAACCATTGTGGCAACGAAAGTTCCGTCCTCGTGCGCCCCCGCTGCCGGCGCGGAGTTGTGTATTGCGGCAACGTCCACGCCGTTGTTTATGGTGGAAATCTTTTTGTATTGTTTGGACGAGGGGACGAGCCATTTGCCGCCCATATACTCGCGCAGCTTCTCCTCGGCAATTTTGCTGATGCACACAATGTGGTCGTATTTGCCGTACATGGCGCTCTCTATCGGAGCATACCACTTCCAACCGCGCTTGCGGTTGGAAGTGTTATGCTCCGTGGTGCAAAGCCCCACGGAGCATAACACTCCCGCCAAGGCGGTGAACAATTGCGGCGAGGAATTGTGGGAATGCACAATGTCGTAGCGCCTCATGATGCGCGCCAGTTTCAGGATATAGAGCGGATTGTAATACCCCTTGCCGAGCCTGTATATCTCAATGCCGGGATTTTCTTCGCAAAGCTTTTGCTCCAGAGGCGTGCTTTCGCCGTTGAACACGCAAACGCCGACCTCGTGCCCCAGCTCCCTGAGCCGCGACACCATGTTG
>CAKRMO010000316.1 GCA_934364765.1 uncultured Bacteroidaceae bacterium
CACTGTGAGCGCGGACTCCACATGGCCGGGCCTTTCGAGCGGTTCAGCATACGAAACTGTATTGCCGTGCGGTCGGTAACAATTCCTGTGTAGCCTCCGAGCGCGTCGATTTCGCGCACAATCTGTCCTTTGGCTATTCCGCCTATTGCGGGGTTGCAGCTCATCTGTGCTATTTTCGCCATGTCCATTGTTACGAGACAGGTGCGGCATCCGCATCTTGCCGAGGCGCTTGCCGCTTCACATCCTGCGTGGCCCGCCCCAACCACAACTACGTCATAATTCAAGTTCATCATAATCTTTTGGCAGTGCGCATTTGTCCGTGGCGCAGAGCCATGGCAAAATTACTCCAAAATAATGAAATCCATAGTTTTTTGTGTTTGCACAAAGCGGAAGAGGGGCGAAAAATGTATTTTATCTGACATTATTATCTTGTCAACCAAGATATTATGTCGTAAAAAGCACGCCACTTAGCTTTAGTTTCAGGAAAAGGGTTTTTGCAGGTTGCACGTGGAACATCTGCGTTTTGTCGCAGAGCCGTGGTGCGTATTCTTCACTAAATCATTACCTTTGCACCCGATTTTATAAGTTTACGTAAATTGAAGACATTTGAAGAGCTCGGATTGGAGCCCGAATTGATTAAAGCCATTGACGAAATAGGCTACGAAAGCCCCATGCCTATTCAAGAGGAAGTGATTCCGTACTTATTGGGTGAGGGCAATGATGTGATTGCGCTTGCGCAAACTGGGACAGGCAAGACTGCCGCATACGGTCTGCCCCTTTTGCAGAAAGTGAAGAAAGACAAAGAAGGCGTGCAGGCCGTAATCCTTAGCCCCACGAGGGAGCTTTGCCTGCAGATAACCGACGACCTGAAGGAATATTCCAAGTATCTTGACCACATACACGTTCTCGCCGTTTACGGAGGCGCGGACATCGGCAGCCAGATAAAGGCGTTGAAGAAGGGGGTGCAGATAATTGTGGCTACTCCCGGACGTCTCATAGACCTTATGGAGCGCAAGGCCGCCAAACTCGACTGCGTGGAAAACGTGGTGCTCGACGAGGCTGACGAGATGCTCAACATGGGTTTCACCGAGAGCATTGACGCTATTCTCGCGGGCGTGCCGAAAAACAGGAACACCCTGCTTTTCTCCGCCACAATGAGCCGCGAAATCGAGAAGATAGCCCGCAACTATCTCACCGACCCGAAGGAAATTGTTGTCGGCTCGCGCAACGAGGGGGCGGAGAAGGTAAACCACGAATACTACCTTGTCCACGCCCGCGACAAGTATGCCGCCCTGAAGCGCATTGTGGACTACCAGCCCAAGATATACGCCATAGTTTTCTGCCGCACCCGAATGGAAACCAAGGAGGTTGCCGACAAGCTGATACAGGACGGCTATAACGCCGAGGCACTTCACGGCGAGCTTTCACAGGCGCAGCGCGACCTCACCATGCAGAAGTTCCGCCAGAAAAGGGTGCAGCTTCTTGTTGCCACCGACGTTGCGGCGCGCGGGCTTGACGTGGAGGAACTCACCCACGTCATAAACTACGGTCTGCCCGAGGACATTGAGAGCTACACCCACCGCAGCGGGCGCACAGGGCGTGCCGGCAAGCGCGGAACTTCCATAAGCATAGTCCACCTGCGTGAAAAGGGAAAGATACGCCGCATTGAGAAGGAGATAGGCAAGAAGTTTGTGCGCGGCAAGCTGCCCACGCCAAAGGACATCTGCACCAAGCAGCTCTACAATGTTATAGACAAACTCGAGCGCACCGAGGTTGACGAGGAGCAGATAGCTCCGTTCATGCCGGAGGTGATGCGCAAGCTCACGTGGATGGACAAGGACGACATCGTGAAGCGCATCGTGGCTTCGGCGTTCGGGCGTTTTGTGGAGTATTACGCCAACGCCCCCGAAATAGTCGAGCCTGACGACAAGAATGCACGTGAGGACGATGGCGGGGAAGGTAAAGGCTCGCGCCGCGACCGCCGTTCGCGCAAGCAAGGCGGCGGCAAGGGCGGAAAGATTACGCCCGAGAAAGGCTACAAGCGGCTTTTCATCAACCTTGGCAAGCGCGACGGAGTGTATGCCCGCGAGATTATAGGCATGATAAACAAGTATGTTGGCGGAAGCGTGGACATAGGGCGCATAGACCTCACCACAAGCTGCTCGTTCTTCGAGGTTCCCGAGGGCGATGCGCCGGATGTG
>CAKRMO010000317.1 GCA_934364765.1 uncultured Bacteroidaceae bacterium
GGACATAGTTTTTCCTACATCCGATGTAGTTTTGGCGGTATTGGTTTTGCGGAAATTGTTGGGGCGTATGGCATACGCCCTTCACGCCATCGCATAACCCGCGTCAGCAAATATTGCCGCAACATTGCAAAACCACGCAATTCAGGCCGTATGCAATACGCCCGTACGGCGGAGCACGAGCCGCGTCAGCAAAGTTTCCAAAGCCCCTCCTCGCAGGTTACGTGGTGTTCCTTTATGCCTATTTCCTTCATCCACGAGCGCGTCTCCACGGTTTTGAGGATGCCGGTGTTGAAGCCCTTACCCTGGTCGTTGTTCCACACCCACGACGGTGTGGGCCAAAGACAGGCGCGGAACTTGACGGTCTGGTAAAAATGCTTGTCGCAGCCGTTCTGTCCGTGATGCGCCATTTGCAGGTATTCGCAGTTGAGGTCGCCCCCGTAAGGGCCGTTGAGCGCAAGGTTGCCGCACTCCACGCCCGCATCGCCGAGGAACACTATGGTTTTCTTCTTGTCCCACACGCGCATTATCATCGAGGAGTTGTTGTAGGCGTTGGTGGTTATCTCGTTGGCCACGCTTAGTATTTTGACGCTCATGCCGTCGAACTTGTAAACGCCGCCGGGCGTGCGTATGTCGGTAACGGGAATGTCGGTCTTGTCTATTTGGTCGTAGAACTCCTGACAGCTCGGCGAATATGCGCTTTCGGCCGCCTGCACAGCCTTGCTGAGGCGCGAATGGTAGATGTGCCTTATCTTCATGTCCTGCCTGTTTTTCAGGATTTCGGTGAGTGCGCCCATGTGGTCGTTGTGCGGATGGGAAATGAACCACGCCTCGACCTCGTTGCCCAATGCGCCGATGAAGCCGCGCAGTGTGTTGGCCTCTTCGGGGAAGCCGCCGTCCATCACGACAACCTTGCCCTTGGCGGTCTGGAACACGTATGAGTTTCCTATGGTATTGCTGTGGCTTGGTATTTGCCAAAGGGTGAAAGCCGGCTTTTTCCTTGAGTTCCATGTCTTGGCTATGCCGCCCGCCGCCTTGGCTTCCGCGCCGTTCAGGGCAGCCGCCCCTGCAAGCAGTGCGGAATATTTCAGAAAATCCCTTCTTGTTGTCATAACAGTGTTTGCTTAAGATTAGTTACATATTGCAAAGATAAGGCTTTATTTCTTTTTGCGCCCCACCCCGCCCAACGGTATGTCGGCGGAATTTGCTACTTTAGCCGCAAAAACAGAAATCATGCCCGGTTTAAAGATTTTCAGAGTCATAACACTTGTCCTGCCGCTGCTTGCCCTTGCATACGTGATGTGGCGCTCGTGGCGGATTATGCCGTTTCCCATGGGGGTAAAAATTGCCGCAGTATGCGTCATGTTCCTGCTCTTCGCGCTTATGCCCGTGTGCATGATGCCCGGAAGCATTGACAGGCTGCCGCTTGCGCTTGGCTCTTTCCTTTACAAGGCGAGCCTTTCTTGGGTGTTTGTGCTGGTTTACCTGCTGCTTGCATTCCTTGCCATTGACCTGTTAGGGGCTTTGCGCATTGCGCCGCCAAGTTTGCGCACCCCCAGCCTTGCCGGAACGGCGGCAATAGCGGGGACGGTGGCCGCCGTGATGCTTGCGGGAAACCTGCACTACCACCACAAGCACCGCGAGGGCATGACCATAGCCACAGGAAAGCCCATGGAAAAGCCGCTGAGGATTGTGATGATGAGCGACATCCACTTGGGCTACCACATAAGGCGCGGCGAATTTGCCAAATGGGTTGACATGATAAACGGCGAGCGTCCCGACCTTGTGCTTATTGCCGGCGACATTATAGACCGCAGCGTGGAGCCGCTGCTTAAGGACGGCACAGCGCAGGAGTTCCGCAGGATTTCCGCGCCAGTGTATGCCTGTCCGGGAAATCACGAGTATTATTCAGGCATCAGCAAGTCGCTACAATTCTGCAAGCTCGCCGGAATAACAATGCTGCGCGACTCGGCCGCAAGCGTTGCCGGAATAAACATAATAGGGCGCGACGACCGCACGAACACAAGGCGCAAGCCGCTGGAAAGACTCGTTGCGGAAACCGGCAAAGGCAAGTTCACAATACTGCTCGACCACCAGCCATACTCGCTTGGGGAGGCGGAGAAAAACGGCATAGACCTCGAGTTTTGCGGACACACGCAC
>CAKRMO010000318.1 GCA_934364765.1 uncultured Bacteroidaceae bacterium
AATGCGCGTGTTCGGCATCAGCGTCATAACAAACGTTCCCTCAAACTCCGCCTCCGAAACCTCGCACGAGGAAGTGCAGCAGGCGGCGGCGGGCGCGGAGCCCAAGATGTCGGAGCTGCTGAAACAGATGATAAACGACTGACAACCCAATGCGCGGCGCGAAAGGCGCAAGCGCAAAAAACACTTATATATTAATGGCAAGAACAGAAATATCCACGCTCGGAGAGTTCGGACTTATCAAGCGGCTCTCCAAAGACATAACCCCCAAGAACCCAACTACAGAAAAGGGCATCGGCGACGACTGCGCCGTGCTCCACTATCCCGACAGCCAGGTGCTGGTAACGTCCGACATGCTTTTGGAGGGAGTGCATTTCGACCTCACTTACATGCCGCTGAAACACCTTGGCTACAAGGCTGCGGTTGAAAACATCTCCGACATCTGCGCCATGAACGGCACACCGCAGCAAATGATTGTTGACATAGGCATAGGGCGCAGATTCTGCATTGAGAACATCGACGAACTTTACAGCGGAATACGCCTGGCGTGCGAGCGTTACGGCGTGGACATCGTTGGCGGCGACACCACATCGTCATACACCGGCCTGAGCATCGCCATAACCTGCATAGGAAGCGGCAAGCGCGACGAGATTGTTTATCGCGGCGGCGCAAAAGAGAACGATCTTATATGCGTAAGCGGCAATCTCGGCGCGGCATACATGGGATTGCAACTTCTTGAGCGCGAAAAGGAGATTTTCGAGGAACAAAGCGCAAAGGCCGACACGGCAGAAAAGAAAATGGCGGTACAGCAGCCCGATTTTTCGGGACGCGAATACCTGCTCGAACGCCAATTGAAGCCCGAAGCGCGGAAAGACATCATCGACAGCCTGAAAAAGGCGGGAACAAAGCCCACCGCCATGATTGACATCTCGGACGGGCTTTCGTCAGAACTGATGCACATCTGCGAGCAAAGCAACACGGGCTGCCGCGTGTATGAGGAAAGAATCCCAATAGACTACCAAACTTCATCGCTCGCGGAAGAATTCCGCATCAACCCCACAACTGCCGCGCTCAACGGCGGCGAGGACTACGAGCTGCTGTTCACCGTGCCGCTTTCGTGCCACGAAAAAATTGCGGAGGTGGAAGACGTACATATTATAGGCAACATCACGGCTGCAGGAACAGGCAAGACTCTCGTAACACGCGACGGCGCGGAATTCGAGCTGAAAGCACAAGGCTGGAACCCGCTTGCAGGGAAAGAATGACCTGAACAACCGCCAGCTTAATGCAAAACAAAACCGCCGCGCCCAAACACGGCGGTTTTTGTTTGTCTTTTTCTGCCGCTTCCACGGATTTTCCGTAATTTAGCACCATAATAATTTATCACGACTATGGCAAAATTCAAAAGAATACTACTAAAACTCAGCGGCGAAAGCCTCATGGGACAACAACACTACGGAATTGACGTGAACCACCTCAACGAGTATGCGCAGCAAATCAAGAGCGCGCTCGAAAGCGGTGTGGAAATAGGCATCGTGATAGGCGGCGGCAACATTTTCCGTGGGCTTAGCGGGGCGGGCAAAGGCTTCGACCGCGTCAAGGGCGACCAAATGGGAATGTGCGCAACTGTAATCAACTCTCTGGCGCTAAGCAGTGCGCTCGGCGCAATAGGGGTTGACGCCCGTGTGCTTACCGCCATAAGAATGGAGCCTATTGGCGAGTTCTACAACAAATGGAAAGCCATTGAATACATGAGCCAGGGCAAAGTGGTGATAATGTCTGCCGGAACAGGCAACCCCTACTTCACCACCGACACAGGCTCCGCACTGCGCGGGATAGAAATCGGGGCCGACGTGATGCTTAAAGGCACACGCGTTGACGGCGTTTACACCGCCGACCCCGAAAAGGACAAAACCGCAACCAAGTTCAACGAAATATCATTTGACGAAGTTTACACACGCGGCCTGAAAATCATGGACCTCACAGCCACTGCCCTTTGCAAGGAAAACAACCTGCCGGTGTATGTGTTCAACATGGACGTGAGCGGAAACCTCGCCAAAGTGCTGAAAGGCGAGCCGGTAGGCACGCTCGTACACAACTAACCAGAACACCCAACTAAAAACAAAGATGACATGAACATCA
>CAKRMO010000319.1 GCA_934364765.1 uncultured Bacteroidaceae bacterium
CAATCCCGAGACGGTAAATCTGCGGGTCGGGCTTTCTCACTCCCACGCATGATGACTCTATTATGTCTTTGAAAAAATCCAGTTTGAAATCCTTGAGAACCGAGTGCATATTGCCGTAGAAGTTTGTTACCAGCACCATTTTGAAGCCTACGAGTTTTTCGAGCGCATTGCGGCTGCGCTCAATGCAGTTTGCCGCGTAACGGTAGCAGTATTCGGCGGCTTTTGTGATGCACTCCGCTTTTTCGCTTTCCGGCAGAGCGATTGCGCCTGTTTCAATGAGCCGTGAAAATTCGATGCCGATTTTTTTCAGCATCACATCGCGGAAAGTGTCTTGCGCGAGTATTATGCGCTCTTTGGCGAGGGCGCGCTCGGCAAACACGTAAGCGTCTTTCCAACTGTCGTCCCCGCATTCTGTTCCTGCGGCTTTCAAACCCTCGCGCAGTATGTATGACCAGTGCCGCCCCTCCGAGTCGAGCGTTCCGCCGTAGTCGAATATAAGTCCCTTTATGTTTCCGAATTTTCCGTTCATGTGTTTGCTGCCGTTTGGTTTGCGTTGTTTTTCTTTCCGATTTTTATGAGCAGTATTCCTATAGCCACCCATATAAGTTCCCTTATCCTTGTGAGCAGTCCTGCAAGCACGCCGAAAGCCCCCGACATTGCCAGTCCGCCGACGGCGAGGGCGAAGCCTCCCTCGCGTGTGCCCATTTCCATGGGCATGAAAAAGAACAGGTTTGCAAACAGCGATGTGAATGCCTGTATCAGTATGCAGTCCCAAAACGACACGCTGTCGGTGAGAATCATGAATATGAACCAGATTTCAAGACACCCCACAATGCGTGCGGCAAACTCAAGGAACAGCGACAGGTAGAAAGTGCGCTTGTTCTGGCGGTGCAGTTCGGCAATCTGCGAGTCGATGCGCTCCACGGTTTCGCGCTTGTCCTCCACGAACTTGCGCGCCTTGCGGCGCAGCCCCGGAACATGGGTGAACACTCTTAGCGTTTTCATTGCGAGGCCGTTCTTGTAGCCTTTCATGAAAAAATATATTCCCAAACTGCAAAACGCCGCCACAATGAGCAGCATAGTACCCATTGCCGTGGTTATGGAATTGAAATACATAAGCAGGTAGAGCAAAATGGAGAACGCCCAGAATATGAAGTGCGAGAAAATGTGCATCATCGCGTATAGGATGACTGACGATGTGGCTTTTGCCGCGCCGTAGTATGGTGTCAGTTCCATTATCCTGTAAGGTTCTCCGCCAAGAACGCCAACCGGGGTGACGTAGTTGAGCGCGTAGCCCGATATTGTGTATTTCATCACGAGCCAGAACGGCAGTCTCTTGCCCTTGTTGCCGTTGTTGATGATTACGCGCCACGACCATGCGTTTATGGCGTATATGGGAATCCACACAAGCACCACGGCGAAAAACCACCAGCCGGCTTTCCTGAGGTTTTGCCATATCTCGGAATATGAAACGTCGAACGTGCACAGCATCACGGCTATCGCCACGACGCCAATGGCAAGGAACACGTTCATTACTTTCTTGCGCATAATTATATCAGCGTCGGGTCTTCGTCGTAGTAGCCTTTCGTAAGCAGCATCGTCATTTGGCGGCACAGCTTCTCATGGCGTTCGCGCAGATAGTAGGCGAGAGCGGTGAACACCACAATCTCCGCCAAAATGTAGAGCCATGGAATGTTGAGCAGGCACGACACGTAGAGCGTTATCGCACGCCAGTTGAACGTAAGTATGTTGGCGTATTTCATCATCGGCTTGCTTTCCTTGCGGAAGTCGAGGCGGAACTTTTCGGGGATGCTGCCGCCGCGCTCGTTGTTTATCACGTTCAGAAGGTCTTGCAGGTAGGGCGTGAGTGATTCCTGCGAGTGGGTGTAGTTGCCGTAGAAATACAAAAAGGCACGCCACCAGAAATTCCCTTTCTTTGGCGTTGTGTTGAGCAGAATGCGTTGCTGGCGCGAGTTGTCAAGCTCGCTGTTGTCCTTGCCGAACGCGAAAAACGTATGCACGTTGCGGTAATAGTCGGCAAGCTGGCACTGTTTTGCGTGGCAGAACACGCCCGAAACCACGGCGAGAAGTAGAATTAGGAATTTCCAGTGCACGGTTGTGAAAGGTATAAG
>CAKRMO010000320.1 GCA_934364765.1 uncultured Bacteroidaceae bacterium
TAAAAAAGGCATCTATATCTTTTCTGACAAGGGCAAGTGCGTCAGCACCATTTCCGGACAGGGACACGGTGCGGGCGAGTATCTGGAGGTGACAGATTTCTTCGTTGACCCGGAAAAGAGGACGGTAAATGTTCTTAGCAGGCTGAACAAGAAATTGTATGTTTACGACACCAAGGGCAACGGAATACAGGTGATAGGCCTTCCGAAAACATTCAGCAGGATAGCAAAGTATGCGGACGGATTTATAGGGTATATGGCCAATTACAGCGAAGACAGGTCGCAGCCGCACAACTATTGGATAATGGACGGCAACGGCAAGGTTGTAAACCACTTCGGGGCGATAAAAAGCTGTATAGAAAGCAGTACTAGCGAAAGCTTCCGCCCCTTTGCTTCCCATAAAGGCGATTTGAGCATTTCGGCAGAATATGAGAGAAGCATAATGACGCTAAGCGACGGGAGTAATGATGCGCAAACCGCGTATATGCTGGATTTCGGGAAATACAACTGGCCAGAGATCCCCGACAAGGATTATAATAATGACGAAAAGATGTTCGGGCTTGTGAACACGCACATATCTGCCCCAAATCAGTTTCAAGAGACAGACGGATACTTGTTGAGTCTTGTTCTGGTCAATGGGCAGCCCGTAATTGCGGCGTACAACAAGGAGAGTCGCAAAGGGCGTTCGCTGTCACTGGAAAACTATATTGACGACTGTTTGCTGAGTTTTGGTACTCCTGTATGTATGAACGAGAATGAGATTTTTGCGGTAAAGAGTGCTTCAGTAATGCACGATGTTTGGAAAGGCGGCAACGAATACAACGATTTCGAGAAGGATCATCCCACACAGGTGAAGAACCTCCGCAAGCGTTTCAAGAACATTGACGAGGATGGCAATCCGTTCCTCGTGAGATACCGCATACGCTGACTGTCCGTGCAAAGCGGCGAAATGTAAAAAGCAAAAAAGAGGGGCGACTGCCCCTCTTTTTATGCGCTTTATTTCAATCAGCTTGTACTTTCTTCTGTATGCTGTTTGGAAAAATGCGGCTGTATTATACCGTCTTGCCTTTGACGAGCTTTTCGGTGTCGTCGGCGATGAGAAGTTCCTCGTCTGTGCCTATTACAGCCACCGTAACCTTGCTGTCGGCGGCTGATATAACCTCGTCCGCACCAAAGTTTACGTCATTCTTCTCCTTGTCGAGCTTTATGCCGAGGCTTTCAAGCCCTTTGAGCGTGTCGCGGCGCACAGAATGCTGGTGTTCGCCCACTCCTGCGGTGAACACAATGGCGTCGAGACCGCCCATTGCAAAAGCGTAAGCCCCGATATACTTGCGTATGCTGTAGCAGTACGTGTTGCGCGCAAGCAGGGCGCGGCTGTTGCCGGAATGTATGGCATCGTCAAGTTCGCGCATATCGCTCGAAACGCCCGAAAGCCCGAGCACGCCCGACTTCTTGTTTATCAGCTCGGAAACCTGCTTGAGGTCGAGGTTTTCGTGTTCCATGAGGAAAAGCACAGCCATGGGGTCAACATCGCCGGAGCGTGTGCCCATAACAAGTCCTGCGAGAGGGGTGAGTCCCATTGAGGTGTCAACCACCTTGCCGCAGTCAACCGCCGTAACGGAAGCCCCGTTGCCGATGTGGCAAATCACGAGCTTCTTCGCGTTCATGTCCCAGTTGAGGAACTCGCAAGCCTTGTGGGACACATATCTTACGGAAGTTCCGTGGAAGCCGTAGCGGCGTATCTTGTATTTCTGGCACAAGTCGTACGGAAGCGCGTAGGTGTAGGCGTAATCGGGCATTGTCTGATGGAAAGCCGTGTCGAAAACAAACACCTGCTTCACGTTGGGAAGTTCGTGCTTTATCGCCTCGTAGCCTTTGAGGTGGGCTGGGTTGTGGAGCGGCGCAAGCTCGCTGTACTGCTTCCACTCCTCAAGGATTTCGGGAGTTACCACCACGCTGTGGGTGAATTTTCCGCCGTGCACAATGCGGTGGCCCACTGCGTCGATTTCGTCAAGCGACTTGATAGCCCCGTGTTCGGCATCGGTGAGCTGGGCGAGGATGAAGTTTATTCCCTGCTCGTGGTTTGTTATTTTCACCTTTATCTGCTTGCTGTACCCGTCGGCAGCCT
>CAKRMO010000321.1 GCA_934364765.1 uncultured Bacteroidaceae bacterium
TCCACACGCTCAACGACAGTGCCACAAGCTACGAACCGCTTGTGAAAACGCTGCAAAAGGCCAAAAGCGTCAGACACACGGCACACGGAACGTTTTCCGCCGACTTCGGACTTGACGCCTTCGCCCAGCCGCTGCTCGAAATCACGGCCGCTGAAAACGCGAAAGTCACAGTTTCCATCGGGGAAAAGCTAACCGCCGGCGGGGATGTTGACATAAATCCCGGAGCCACCATTCGCGGCGCGAAATACGAATTGGACGTTAAAAAAGGCAAGCACCTTTACAGGATAAACTTGCGCCCCGACAAAAGAAACACAGGGCCGGACGCCGTAAAAGTCCCGGCGTTCATCGGGGAAATAACCCCGTTCAGATATTGCGAGGTAAAAAGCGAAAACGGCGGCATAAAGCAGGTGAAGTTCCTGCGCGAAACCGTAACATATCCGCTGAACGGCCAGGCATCTTCGTTCAAAAGCAGCAGCGCACGGTTGGATTCGGTTTTCGGCTTCTGCAAATATTCCCTCGAAGCCACTTCGATGCTCGGCATATTCGTTGACGGCGACCGCGAGCGCATAGCCTACGAGGCCGACGCGCTTGTGAGCATGCTCGGAACTTATTTCGCCTTCGGCGACGCGGCAATGTCGCGGCGCAGCGCAAGACATCTTCTCGCCCACCCCACGTGGCCGACGGAATGGAGCCTGCAGAATGTGGAGCTTGCCGCATACGACTTTCTTTTCACCGGGGACAAAAGGCTCATATCCCAAAACTACAAGGACATTGAGGCGCACACCCTTTCGGCGCTGCGCTGCAAGAACGGGCTGATTTCAACCCAAACGGGGCTGCAAACGCCCGAATTTCTCAGGAGCGTCAACATGAAAAGCCCGCTGAGGGACATTGTGGACTGGCCGTCGTGGGGCGCGGGGCTTAACGAGCCTTCGGGCGGAGAAAGGGACGGACACGCGATGGGCGTTTACAATTCGGTCGTGAACGCATGGCATTACCGGACCCTGAAACGCATGGTGACGATTTCCCACGGATGCGGCATGGACGCGAAAGCCCAAGCCTACAGAAAAGCGGCTGACGATTTCAAGAACACATTCAACAAGGCGTTTTTCAACGACACCACCTCGCTTTACCGCGATGCCATCGGCTCAAGCCACAGCGCGACCCACTCAAACTTCTACCCCGCCGCGTTCGGGCTTGTGCCAAAAGGAAAATCAAAAGCCGTAACCGACTACATCCTGAAACGCGGCATGGCGTGCAGCGCGTTCGGCTCGCAGTTCCTCATTGACGGACTTTTCCGCCAAGGGCGCGGCGCGGAAGGGATAAAGCTTATGGAATCCGGCGCAAGGCGCAGCTGGGTGAACATGATGCGCAGCGGGGCAACGATAACAATGGAGGACTGGGATTTGGAGTTCAAGCCAAATCTCGACTGGAACCACGCGTGGGCTACAGCACCCGCCAACATCGCCTTCCGCGACATCATGGGAATTATGCCCACAGCCCCGGCATACGGCGTGTTCCTTGTCTGCCCGCAGATAGGGGAGCTGAAACACGTTTCAGGCCACACCACAACGCTCCGGGGGGTGATAAGGGAAAGCATAACCGTTACGGAAAAGAAGATAAGGCTCACGATAGAAGTCCCCGCCAACTCCATAGCCGACATTTCGCTTGCCAACATAACCGCCGACTTCAAGAGCCGCGACATAAGGCAGGCAAAAGTGAACGGGAAGGACGTGCCTATTGGCAGGCTCACAAGTTTTGAAGCCTCCTACACAGTGGGGAGCGGCAAGCACGTCATAGAACTCATCTGCCGCTGACGCGCCGCAACACAGGCTGTCCGTTTTCAAAGGCTATGGGAAGCCAGAGATGCCGGCTGTCGTTAAGGTGTTTCGGGTTCCAAATGTCGGCCATGAATATGTATTCCGCGCCGAAGGCCTTGCGAAGCGCCGGGGTCCCGAGGCGGTATATATACGTGCCCTGCGCACCGAAAGTCTTATCCGCCCCTTCCCCACGGCAGGGGTTGGGAAGCTGCCGCCACGGCCCGAATATGTTTTTTGCGGTGAACATACGCGCCGCATTCGGGGCCCAGCCCGTGCAGCCGCTTGTTA
>CAKRMO010000322.1 GCA_934364765.1 uncultured Bacteroidaceae bacterium
CCATGTAAGCGTGGCTCTTTTGCGTTCACTCTGCATATTCCGGTAAGCGGCAGCCCCGACCACAACATACCTCTTTTTGTTGAAGAACACACACGACGGCATGGTGTCGTCCGTAACCTCCACCTTCTGTATTACAGGCTTGCCGTTGACAATGCGGCAAATGCTCGAATTTGTAGTTCCGAGGTCAATGCCGAACTCCATTCTGTTTTGTCCCATAATGTTTCCTTTTTATAAGTTTTGGGCTACCACGATATTCGCCTTCTGTATCATGACTCCCTTGAAATTCACTTGCGGGCGGTTCACCGCCTTTATAATTTGCTCTCCGGGGTTCAAGCTGTCATCAGAAACGAAATCCACGTCGGCGGCAATTCCCATATTATACGGTTTGCCAAGCATTTCAACCATTTCAAATCCATAAGCGGCCAAATAGGTTTTCATCCGCCTTACGCTCCGTTGAAGTTGCGGAAAGCCTTTTGCTGAACAATCCATGCGAAGCATATTTGCTTCCATACGGTTAATCTCTGTCGCCATCTGCAACATGAAATCTATCATTTGCTTCTTCATTATATAAAATGGAAATTGCCTGCACTGCAAGCATTAAAAACGCCACGATTACAACGCCAACGGGAATAATGCCCAACAACGCCAAAGGCGCAAGCCACAGGGGCAGACTCAGAGTCAGGAACATCGCACAATTCATGGCACACTTCAGCAGGAATGTGTCCATATCGCCAATTGGCGTTCTAACCCCGGATATTGCGGACAAAGCCCTCAGCACGCACCTGAGCGGGAACCATACTGTCAGGCCCAACAACATTATCGTCATCCCCATGGCAACCGCTGGCGTTGCTATAACCACAGGCGGATCAAGTTTGTCCAGCATCTTGCTCTTTTTCGCCATTTTCCTTCTCACGCCACCGGAGCAATCGAACAGTTTTTCTATGTTTTCAAGCAAAGTCGCCGCATAATGGGCTTTGCCTTTAATCTCATCTGATGTTTTGCTCCAGAACAGTTTGGCATACCATGTTGTCCGAAACGGAAAGTTCCCGTTGACTATACGCACCGCCTCGCCGGCCAATCTGTCAGACCATTGTTCCAGCCGCAACTTCTCCGTATGAGCCTCCGTTTCCAAATACAGACGTTCTATGCAAAGCAGCCTGTCCCCCAGCTCCCGAAGTCCCATCATATTGCCACACAACGCATTCAAGTTCCGCTCTATCCTATATGCGCCCAATTGCTTTTGGTCTATTTCCGGAAAGCCCTTCCCAAGCAAGGACATAAACAAGACCTCAAGTTCTTGCGGAGACATCCGCACCGTTCCGCAGCCTATGCGTTTTAGCCATTCCCGTGCCTGCGGAAAAATCTCGTATGCGTATTTCAGCCCTTTTCCACAATCACCCGACAACACACAAACGGCCGTCAAATCTTGCAGCAACCACAAAGGCTTTGGGGTATTGCCGCCAAGTTTGTCGTAGCAGTTTTCAAAGCCGGCAATGACCTGAGACAAACCACCCCTTTCAAGCAAATCTCCCAGCTCTTCATCCTCAGGCTTGAAAAACCAGAAAAGGGCGTGCCGTATTTTGCAGTCAGGCCGCTGCAAGGCATTATACGCCGCCTTTACCTGCACCGCAGTTATACCTTCGGATTCCATTTTTGCCGATGCGACCAAGGCTTTTACAGCCTTCCCTACACTGGTGAAAGCCATAAGCCTTGCCTTGCCTGCCGCCATTTCCCTGGCAGAACAATCCGCATAAACGTTTAATATGCCGAACGGGTTTTGTTCCATCGTCAATCGAATATTATTTTGCGAAGAAATCCTAAATCCCTGACAGCGGGTATGCTGTGGACTCCCTTGCCATAATCACATCGAATATCGCCTTATTCTATTACGAGCAGGAACATTGCGCCCTTCTATCAATCTGACGGCAATTTTCCACAATTAAATGTAACTCCACCCGCCCCTGCAATCATCGCAAAACCTATATTGCCAACTATTTTTCAAGACATCGCGAAAACTACATCAAATGCAGGAAAAACTATGTCCGATGCAGAAAAAATTATATCAGACATAATTCAAACTACATC
>CAKRMO010000323.1 GCA_934364765.1 uncultured Bacteroidaceae bacterium
GTTATGTCCCTTGCCTCGGGGCATGAAAGCACGGCCGGCACATGGTCGGCGGCGTTGAATGTCATGTCGGCGTGGATTTCGTCGCTCACCATCAAAACGCCGTGCTTCTTGCACAGTTTCGCAACCTTGGCAATCTCATCCTTTGTCCACGATGTGCCGCCCGGATTGTGGGGGTTGCAGAGTATGAACAGCCTGCATTCGGGAAGGCGGCGGTCTATTTCGTCATAGTCCATGCGGTAGCGTCCGTCCTCCAATATAAGCGGCACTTCAACCAGTTTTCTTCCGCTTCCGCGCGTAACGTTCCCGAACGGATGGTAAACCGGCGACTCAATCATCACGCCGTCGCCTTTTTCGGTAAGACAGTTCACGGCAAAATATATGCCCGGCACAATGCCCGGCACATAATGTATCTCCTTGGCCTGAACGTCAAAGCCATAGCGGCGTTTGTTCCAGTTTATAATGCTTTGGTAATAGGACTCCGTGGCGCACGTGTAGCCGAGAATGCGCTGTTTAAGCTTATTCTCGATAGTCCTCATCACAAACGGCGGCGTGGGGAAGTCCATGTCGGCCACCCAAAGCGGCATCAGGTCATCGCGCCCCGTGGCGAGCCTCATCCCCTCAACGCTCACGCATTCCGTGCCGGCGCGGTCTATCGGTGTATCAAAATCATAAATCATGTCTGTATCTCGTTTTTGTTTGTCGGGTGCAAAGGTAGTCAAATATATAGTGTGCCGCAGCTTCCCGGGCAAATAAACAAGGCGGTTGCCGCTGCTTTCAGCGGCGCGTTAGCCGGCAAAAACCCGCCCCACCTTACGCCCGAAAGGCAACAGCGTGAAACCCAGACAATTGGCAAAATTTCGTCAAACTACATAACCGTCTGTTTTTCTTTATGTTGCAAAGGCGTAAAATAATGTCCTATGTAGAAAAAATTATATCAGACATAATTCAAACTACATCAGACGTAGTTTTTCCTATGTCCGATGTAGTTTTCGCGGTTTTGCAATATCCCTAAATTATGTCTGTTTCGTCATGAAATTTTGGGCGACCTGTAAACCGATGTACTATACCAATTTTTGTCGTGTTTGTATCGGGCGACGGCAATCGAGGGGCTTATCCCTTTTGATTCGGCAGCCAATGCAATGGTTTTGACTATTTTGTAAGGGGAAAGGGTTTTGCATCCCATTTTCATTATTTCATTCCAAATGGCATCTGGAACTAATGCTTGTCTTGCAAATTCGTTGGCTTCCTTTTCCCTTGGGTCGGTGGAATATGAGCCATCATCTATGGAAATAAACGCCGTTTGGTCTTTTGTCAAGTGTCTGTCTATATGACAAAGTTCATGCAATATGTCAAAAGCCAATTTGTCCATATCGTTGTAACGGTAAGTTACCGTTATAACAGGGTGGCGTTCTGCCATTGTGGAAAATGCGTCAATGGGAGCTTTGTCTAATTTTGCGACTTCGATATATTGGATGCCATAGCTATTAAGACATTTCCTGATATTTCCGACAGTAAGGCTTCTTTTATTGGCTTCTGCCGCAATTTCTGACGCGGCTCTCAAGGCGTTACCCTTGTTGTATTCCGTGGGCAATGCCGAAGCTTTCGATATGCTGATTTTATTAAGAATCAGCCAAGTCAGCATATTTTTTTCGTCAATCTGCACCTTTTCGCTATGCTTGTACAAACCCGCAATCTGCAATCTCAGTTCTTCGGCGCAAAGCAAGTCAAAAGGCACAATCCTTTTTATTTGTTCAACACGCTCCACGCATGGCATGAGCGACATACCCAACCTCTTATACAACAGTTTCAGATTGAACATACCACTGCACGCTTCTTCAAACTCCACCGCCTTTTGCTCACAGCTCTTCCTTTCTTCTATGACCTTGCAGTCATAGACGTAGCCATTGTGGAGGTTCATCCAATTTTTGTAGGATATGCCAAGAGCTTTCTCCAGCCTGATAGCCAATTCCTCATTAAGATTGCGTTTGCCTTTAATGAACTCGTTTAGATGTGTTGGTTGGACACCAATAGTTTTAGCAAACTCCTTTTGCCTGATACCACGTTCCAGCAA
>CAKRMO010000324.1 GCA_934364765.1 uncultured Bacteroidaceae bacterium
AATGTACTGCTGACCTATCGGAATTGCGCGTGCGCCATTTGTGTGGTTGGCAAGGTCGAGGACATTGAATGTCTGACCGCCCGCTCCGTAGAATATACCGAAAATGCCGCACATAAGGAGCGCGGAAGCACCCATAAGCATAAGGGTGAGCTTCATTGCCGAATATTCCTTGTGGCCAGTGCCCCAATAGCCTATGAGAAGGTACATGGGGATAAGCGCGATTTCGTAGAACATGAACATCATGAACAAGTCAATCGACACGAAGAACCCGAACACGCCCAGCGAAAGGAGCGTGAACCAAAGGAAGTATTCCTTTGTGAGAGGTTTCAAACGCCACGATGCAAAAGTACCGGTAAACACAATGATTGACGACAGCAGGAGCATTGCCACCGATATGCCGTCAACGCCCACACTGTAGTTGATGTGGAGCGGCGCAAACCAGGTGTAGTCCATCGTGAAAAGCATCTCCTCTGTTGCACCTGCACTGCGGGCATTGAGATACATCACCACAAGGGTGATTGAACTGACGAGCAGCGCACTTGAACCTGCCACCATAACACCCCTGACAGCGTTCACCCCCTTGGCAAGCCAAAGGAAGAGAAGCATCAAAAGCGGTATTATTATAAATAAATGTAATGGAAACATATCTGTTTTTACGTTTTTTCGGGTTAAAGTATTAATAGCAACACGAGAGCCAACGCCCCAACAAGGAACACGTAGGCATACTGCTGTATTTCGCCGCTCTGGAATCCGCGAATGAGATAGCTCACGCGGTGTGAGCCCGAGGCAAGCCCGTTGAGAATGCCGTCAACAACATGCCTGTCGAACCATGCAAACGGTTTTGAAATGCAAGCGAAAATGATGCGGTGGGTTACAAACTGATAAACCTCGTCTATATAGAAACGGTGGTAAGCCCATTTGTGGAGCGAGGAGAAGCGCGTGGCAAGAGCCACTGCCACCGGCTGTTTCTCACCCTTGTATATAAAGGTTGCAAGAGCAATGGAAGCCACTGCTATCACAATGCTCGTGCCTGCCACAGTCCAATTAAGATGAATGTCATACGACATACCGTCTGCGCTTACAAAATGCCCGAACGGAATAAACCCTGCCACACAGGTTACAAGGGCGAGGAAAATCAAAGGCCAAGTCATCACCTTCGGAGCTTCGTGCATATGAAGCTCGCCGTGGAGTTCCTTGTTCTCCGTACCCCAGAATATGCCGTAGTAAAGGCGGAACATATAGAACGCGGTCATTGCCGCAATCACAGTCATTACCCAGCCCATTACCGGACTGAAAGCGAAGCAGCCGGCAAGTATCTCGTCCTTTGAGAAGAAGCCGGAGAACGGCGGGATGCCCGATATGGCAAGGCAGGAAATAAGGAAGGTGATGTGCGTAAGGGGCATATACTTGCGCATACCGCCCATAGCCGACATTTCGTTGCTGTGAACCACATGGATAATGGCACCGGCGCAAAGGAAGAGACAAGCCTTGAACATTGCGTGGGTGAACAAGTGGAACATTGCAGCCATATAGCCTACACTTCCCGGATGTTCGTGGCCGGTAACGTATTCCGTGCAAACACCGAGAGCAACCATCATGAAGGCAATCTGGGAAATTGTGGAGAAAGCGAGAACACGCTTGATGTCAGACTGCGCGCAAGCAACGGCTGCTGCATAGAACGCGGTGAACGCGCCGACATAAGCCACGATATGCAAAGCCTCGGGAGCGTAGGTTATCCAAAGCGGGTACATACGCGCCACCTGGAACACACCGGCAACAACCATTGTCGCCGCGTGAATCAACGCACTGACAGGCGTAGGGCCTTCCATTGCATCGGGCAGCCAAATGTGGAGCGGGAACATGGCACTCTTGCCGGCACCGCCCACAAACATGAGCAGCAACGCAGAAGGAAGCATGAACGCTCCTGCGGCAATCTTGTCGGCGTTGCCAACAAAATCAAAGCTGAACGTCTGGCAAGAATATCCGTAGATAAGAATACCGATGAGGAAGCCAAGGTCGGCACAGCGGGTTACTATAAACGCTTTCTT
>CAKRMO010000325.1 GCA_934364765.1 uncultured Bacteroidaceae bacterium
TTGGATCACAACAATATGTCGCGCTTATTTCACGAGCACCTTGAATGTTTTGTTTCCCACAACTACTATGTATGTTCCTGCGGCTGCGGGGGTGAACTGTTTTGCCGCGCCGCTGTAAACCATTGCGCCGTCGGCGGAGAACACCTTCACGGGAGTGCCGGCTGCAATGCCGTCAAAGCTTATCGTGCCGCCGTGCGAAGTTACTTTCGCCCCGCTTTCGGCCTTGACTCCCTCTATGCCAGTAACGTCAATCTCCACAATGTTTGCGAACTGCCCCCACGCGGCGTTGCTGCGGAACTCTGCGGCCATGCCCTGCGGAACGTAAAGCACGCAGTTCTCCTTGTCGACGCCTTCGAATGCAGTCTCGCTCACATTGCCCACCACAAAGCGCGTGATGCTCTTCAGGGAGCTGCATCCGCTGAAAGCCCCATTCCCTATTTCGTTCAGATACGGCACATTGAGTTCCTTCAATGATTCGCAGCCGGCGAAAGCGTATTCGTCAATGCTTCCCACCGTGGCATTCTCGTCGGAGCAAGGGATGCTCAGTGTGCGGAAACCGCAATATGCCAAGGCGTATTCCTTGAACCAGTTTACGCTCGAGGGTATCACTATCGAGTCGAGGATGCAGTCTTGCGCAGCCCATTCGCCAATGGTCATGGTGCCCTGCGGCACATTGTATGTCTCTGACTTTCCCGAGGGGTAGAACACAATCATATAGCCGTCCTTGCTGAACACAACGCCGTCAACCGACTTGTATGTCTGGTTGTTTGCGTCAACTTCCACCGACTTTAGGTTTCCCGACCAGCCGTCAAAAGCCTCGGGGGCGAAGTTGTCGAGGCTTGCGGGCACTTTTATCGACGTGAGCCTTGCCGTTTCGCCGAAGGATGCGTAGTAAAGCCCCTTGGTCCCCTCGGGAATTGCATAGTCGCCCGCCTTGCCTGCCGGATAGCGGTAGAGCATTTCGCCGTCCTTGCTGAAAAGCACGCCGTCCTTGGAACTGAATTTCGCATTCGCGGCATCCACGTCAATTGCCTCCAAGGCCTCAAGCCCGGTGAACACGTTCGAGCCAATCGAGCTGACATTCTTTGAAAGGAATATGCGCCTGATGTTCGGGCAGCCCATAAAGGCGAAATTGTCTATCTTCTCAACGCTTTCGGGAAGCACCAAATCCGTAAGCGACGTGTTGTTGGCGAAAGCTCCCGAGTTGATTTTCTTCACGCCTTCTGGCACGCCCACGCCGTCTGTCTTGCCCTCCGGGCATTTCACAATCTTCGTTCCGTCGCCCGAAAGCAGGATGCCGTCAGACGAGCTGTAGTTAGCGTTTCCCGCCTCAACGTTTATCGCCTTGCAGTTTGCCATTTCCGAAAGTGCGTAATCGCTTATAGTCTCAACGTTTCGGGGTATGTCTATCCTGTTAATGCTGCTGCACCCGCTGAACGCGTAATTCTCGATGCTGGCAAGCGTGTTCGGGAGCTTCACCTCCGCAAGAGCGGCGTCGCCGGCAAAAGTGAGCTTCTTCAGTTCGACAAGCCCTTCGGGGAGCTCAATGCTCTTAAGTGAGAAACACTGGCTGAACGCGCTTATTCCGATGGTTACAGTGTGGCTTGCGGCAAGCCCGCGCACAAAGATGCGGGAGCACCTTGCGGAGTCCCTGCCCGCCACGCCTGCGGAGTCGTTGCCGCTGACATTTGCCGAGTCGCCCGCAAACTTGGGAAATTCCACGCTTTTCAGCCTGTGGCACCCGGCGAAGGCATAATCGCCGATGCTCTCCACGCTTTGGGGAAACACCACCGAGTCCAAGGCCGTGCAGTTGCGGAAAGCCGCCTCGCTGATGTTCCTCATGCTTTGCGGGAACACCACGGTTTTCAGCTTTGAGCAGTCCTTGAAGCCCTGGTACCTCACGGTCGTAACCCTGTATCGGCTTCCGCGTATTTCCACGAACTCCCTGATGTCAGCCACTTCGATGTTGGCGTTGGAGTAACTGGCATAAGCGCACGTGTCGTCAACAACGCCATAGTTTATGCCGTCATAGCTTACAGAC
>CAKRMO010000326.1 GCA_934364765.1 uncultured Bacteroidaceae bacterium
GCAACAGGCACAAAGCATTCCGACAATGGCGGCTCAGGGAAACGCCGCTCAAAGGGCGGGGAGAAATTCCGCGACGAGGCCCCCAAAAAGAAGAATGGCAAGAAGCGCGAAGATTTTCAGGACGATGGTTTTGTGAACACCAAAAGGCACGCCAAGGACGACTGGAAGAAGTTTTTCGAGCATTGATTTGCGGCGTGCAACATAGGCACGGTTTATTTTACAGACAAATCAAAAGCAGATGCTGCAAGACAAACTTTTGATGTTGGCGAGTATGGTTATCCCGGCTGGCATAAATCTTTTGATTTGGAACAAGTTGTCAAAATGGGAAACAGAGGCTGTGCCAGACTGGCTGCTGAATCTATTGAAAATACCTTTTCTGATAGCTTGGATTGTGTTGTGTGTGGCAATTTTGTTTATGTTGGTATCATTTTTATTTTGACATACAGTTTCCAAACGGTTGCCCCATTAAAACTGCATAGGACATGGAAAAAACTATGTCCGATGTAGTTTTTTCTACATAGGACGTAGGAAAAATTATATCAGACCTTTTTTCTGCCGTTACAAGCCGCTGAAAAACAAAATCTTATAAACAAATCTTTGACAAAAGGCAAATCTTTGCAAACCAGGGGAATACGTCAAAACAACTCCTTTCTGATAAGCCGTCTGCCTGTGGCGGATAAAAAATATCTTTTCCCAATGTGTCCTGTTTCTTAATAAATCGCTATTTTTACACCAAATAATCATATCAATGACACTGAAACGCATAATCCTCGCCTTTTCCGTTATTGCGGCGTCCTGCTTGGCGGCAAGCGCACAGCGCGTGAACTTCACCATAGGCGGAGGCATTTCGACCCACGGCGGAAGCTCCACCGACAATGTGGGGGCTTTCAAGCTCGGAGCTTCATACGAATACGAAATCCCCGGCAATTTCAGCATCGAGCCGGGCGTGTTTTTCTATTCCAAGGGCTACAAGGACAAGAACGAGAGCGTGTATATGCGCGACGACAAGGGCAACATCGTCAGCGGCGAGGACGGCAGCCCGCTCATGGGAGTGAAGAACGTAAGCACAGGCAAGTTTTACGTTGAGGTGCCGGTTATGGCAAACTACTATCTTGAGGTTGCGCCGCTTCACTACATCGAGTTTTCGGCAGGGCCTTACGCCGCTGTCGGGGTGGGCGGCAAGCGCAAGACACGCGGCGACACCGACCAGGACTTGCCCGACCGTTTCTTTTACGAAAAGTCCACTTTCAAGGAAAAAGGCACAAGGCGTTTCGACTGCGGCGTTTCGGCTGGTGTGGCATACGAGTTCAACCGCATTTTCGCTGTCGGGGCGCAGGCCGATTTCGGCTTCATAAACTTCCGCAGCCAGGGCGGCAAGAACATTTCGGGGGTGGTAACTTTCAGCTACCGCCTGAGGCTTGACCAATAGCGCGGATTTCATACGGGAAATGAACAATTTAATACCATAGCAATTATGACAGACTTTCTTATGGCATACCAATGGGAAATGTGGGCGGTTGTGGCCCTCATGTTCCTTGTGCTCGAACTTACCGTGGGCGACTTTTTCATGCTCTGCCTTGGCGCGGGGGCTGTGTGTTCCGCCGTGTCAGCCTCTTTGGGCTGCGGGTTTGGCGTGTGCCTCGCCGTGTTTGCGGTGGTCTCGGTGGCCTGCCTCTTCTTCCTGCGCCCCAAGGCCTTGAAGCGTTTCGGGCAGAGAAAGACGCGCAAGAGCAACGCCGATGCGCTTGACGGCAAAACCGGCGTTGTGAGGGAGGAGATAAAGGCCGGGGGCTACGGCTACGTGGCTATTGACGCCGATATGTGGCGCAGCGTGTCGGCTGACGGCGCGGCGGTGGCAGTGGGCACAAAGGTGATTGTGCTGTCCCACGAGAGCATTATACTTACCGTGAAACCCCTGCTGGCAGAGTGAAAACCCGATTACAAATAATTAAAACATAACACCATGATCTACGTATTTATAGCACTCGTTGTTCTTGCCATAATAATCGTGGCAAAGAGCATAACAAT
>CAKRMO010000327.1 GCA_934364765.1 uncultured Bacteroidaceae bacterium
ATAGAACAACTCCTAAATTAGGACAAAAATGGCAAGAAAGATATTATATGTGCTTGCACTGATGCTCCTGCCGCTGCTGTGCTATGCGGCAAACATTATTGCCTTAAAGCTGTGGGCATATCATTTTGGCTACGAGCTGCTGCTGCTTAACGGCGCGCTTACATTCTTCGGCCTGCTTGCCCTGTCAGGAAGGCAAAAGGCTGTTTGAAGAAACCGCGAATATCGTCCAAATTGCATAACATATTGGTCTCCAAAACAATAGCCATAAAACAAACATCTCGCATAACGATTTGTTTTTCAAAGGCTTGCAACGAGAGAAAAAAGGTCTGATGTAGTTTGAATTATATCAGACATAATTTTTCCTGCATAGGACATATTTTTTCTACATCCGATGTAGTTTTCGGGATGTTTTGAAAAGGGCAATCGTTTTTGGTTTTACAATAATTGCAGGGGCGTATTGAATACGCCCCCACGAAGGCGCAATTTGTTGATTGCAAACATAACAAAAACTCCACACGGCATAATGCCGCGTGGAGTCTTCTTTGGATATTTTTTTGCCTGAACGGCTGTGTCTTACTTTTCCTCTTTCACAACGCTTATCTTCAGCTCGTCAAGCTGCGACTGGTCAAGCTCGGCGGGAGCGTCGAGCATCACATCGCGTCCCGAATTGTTCTTGGGGAAGGCTATGCAGTCGCGTATGCTGTCAAGACCCGCAAAGAGCGACACCCAGCGGTCGAGACCGTAGGCCAAGCCTCCGTGGGGCGGCGCACCGTATTTGAAGGCGTTCATAAGGAAGCCGAACTGTTGCTGCGCCCTCTCGGGTGTGAAGCCGAGGACGTTGAAAATCTTAGCCTGCAACTTACTGTCGTGTATTCTTATTGAGCCGCCGCCCACCTCAACGCCGTTGCACACCATGTCGTAGGCATTTGCACGCACATTTGCGGGGTCGGTGTCGAGCATGGGAATGTCCTCGGGCTTGGGCATAGTGAACGGATGGTGCATGGCGAGCAGACGGTTCTCCTCGTCGCTCCACTCGAACATGGGGAAGTCCACAACCCACAGAAGGGCGAACTTGTTCTTGTCCCTCAGCCCAAGGCGGTCTGCCATTTCAAGGCGCAAAACGCCAAGCTGCTTGCGCGTCTTCATGGCGTTATCCCCGCTCAAAATCAGAATCAGGTCGCCCGGCTCCGCCTCCATCTTTTCTTTCAGGCTTTGGAGAACCTCCGGCGAATAGAACTTGTCAACGGAACTCTTCACGCTGCCGTCGGCGTTAACTCTGGCATACACCAGACCCTTTGCGCCAATCTGCGGACTCTTCACAAAGTCCGTGAGCTGGTCGAGCTGCTTGCGCGTGTAAACGGCGCAACCCTTGGCGCAAATGCCGCCTATGTATTCAGCGGAATTGAAAACCGAAAACTCGCCTGTGCCTTTCAGCGTGTCCATAAGTTCCACGAACTCCATGCCGAAACGCATATCGGGCTTGTCGCTTCCGAAGCGGCGCATCGCGTCTATCCAAGGCAGGCGCAGGAAAGGCTTTTCGCCCAAATCGTAGTTGCGCACATTCTTGAAAAGGTATTTCGCCATTTCCTCGAACATGGATATTATGTCGTCCTGCTCAACGAAGCTCATCTCGCAGTCAATCTGCGTGAACTCCGGCTGGCGGTCTGCGCGAAGATCCTCGTCGCGGAAGCACTTCACAATCTGGAAATACCTGTCCATTCCCGCAACCATGAGCAACTGCTTCAGCGTCTGCGGGCTTTGCGGCAGGGCGTAGAACTGTCCGGGGTTCATGCGCGAAGGCACAACAAAGTCTCTTGCGCCCTCGGGAGTGGAGCCCACAAGCACAGGTGTCTCAATCTCAAGAAATCCCTTGGAGTCGAGAAACTGGCGTATGGCGATGCACATCTTGTGGCGAAGCTCCAGGTTGCGGCGCACATTGGCGCGGCGCAAATCAAGATAGCGGTACTTAAGCCTGAGGTCATCGCCGCCGTCGGTGTTCTCCTCTATGG
>CAKRMO010000328.1 GCA_934364765.1 uncultured Bacteroidaceae bacterium
TTGCGGCATTGTGGCATTGAATAAATGTGTAACTTTGTGAAAAATATAGACAGCCATGTTTCTGGATGTGCCGCTATCGTCATTGTCCTGCGCCCTTGCCGGAAGATATGGGTATCGCGCAATACTTATGTACCGCAACCCATACGTATGCTTCTGGCACAGCGTGAGCGCGGTTTATGCCGACACAATGGCAAACCGCCTGTGCAATGCGATGCTTATGGCGGGCGTGGGGCGCGGGGAGAGAATTATGGTTCTTTCCGAGAATATGCCCGAGTGCATCTATGTGAGTCTGGCTGCTTACAAGGCGGGCATTGTGGTTGTGCCGGTATTCGCTGGCACGTGCATGGCGAGGCTTGAGGCAATAGCCCGCATAACGGGAGCGCGTCTCGTCTTTGCCGGGGGCGCGGAGCAATACGCCATGGCGGCTGCGCTTTATGCCAAATGCCCCACCGTGAGGCGAGTGGTGGTTTTCGACCCCGAAGTGGCGGTGCGAAAAAATGACAAGACCTCGCGCCACATCGCGGAGTTTGTGGAAAATGTGCCGGGACGCATCATGCAAAATCTTGCGCCGCCTTGCGCCGGCGATGCCGCCGACATAATTTTCACCAGCGGCACAATGGGCGAGCCCAAAGGGGTTGTGATAACCCACGGAATGTATTCCGCCGCCTTCAGGGAGAACGCCAGGCGCATAGAGGTGTGCGAGGGCTGGAAAGTGCTCGAATACCTGCCCTACAACCACATATTCGAGAGGGCGTGGGCTTTGTTCTGCCTGCAATGCGGCGCGGCGCTTGTCGTAAACCAACGCCCGAGCCACCTGCAGCGCGCGCTGAGGGAGATGCGCCCCGAAGCAATGTGCTGCGTGCCGCATTTCTGGGAAAAGCTGCGTCAGACGGTGTATGCGCACATCGGCTCGCAGCCCGCGGATGTCAGGGAATACTGGGAAAAGTGTCTTGAAACAGGACGGCGGCGCAACGTTGGTTTTGTTTGCCGCCACAAGCCCGTTCCCGAAGATTTGGAGCGCGAATACGCCGAATGCGACAAAGCCGCGCTTTCAAGGGTGCGCCGCGAGGCGGGGCTTGAAAACGCCCGCGTCATGCCCACTGCGGGGGCTGTGGTGGCAAAGGACATCGAGGAGTTTGCCCATGCCTGTGCGCTGCCGATGCTCGTGGGCTACGGACTTACCGAGACCACCGCCACCGTGAGCTGCGATGATTTTTCGCAAAGCATAACCCTGGGCTCCGTGGGCAGGACGATAGGCGGACTGGAAGTGAAGTTCGGCGAGGGCGGCGAGATACTTTTGCGCGGCGAAACCGTTGCGCACGGATATTTCGGCAATCCCGAAGCCACAGCCGAGGCCTTTCGCGGCGGATGGTTCCACACGGGGGACGCGGGGCGCATGGAAAACGGCGAGCTGTTCATCACCGGCAGGATAAAGCAGTTGATGAAAACCTCGAACGGCAAGTACATCGCCCCGGAACAGATAGAGGCGGCGATGAACGCCGACCCCATGATTGCGCAAACCGTGGTGGTTGCCGAAGGGCGCAAGTTCGTGGGGGCTTTGATAGTCCCGGAACACCCGGCGGGCGGCAGCGCGGAAAACACGGCGGAAAGCCGGCGCGCTATATGGGAGCGCATAGGGAAAATTCAGGAATGCTTCCCGCCGTTCTGCCGCATAAGGCGGTTCATGCTCATCGCCGGGCCGCTGACGGTGGAGAACGGATGCCTCACGCCCACCCTGAAAATACGCAGGAGCGAGGTGGAGCAAAAATACGCCGAAGAGATAGAGACAATTTACGACAACAAGAAGTATAGAATATATGATAACCTCTGAACAGCTGAAAGAGATACAAAACCGCGCCGCAGAACTCGGGCACTACCTTGACATTGACAGAAAGAAGATAGAGCTTGAGGAGGCGCAACTGCACACGCAGGCCCCGGATTTCTGGGAAGACCCCAAGAAGGCCGAACAACCGATGAAAACCGTCAAGG
>CAKRMO010000329.1 GCA_934364765.1 uncultured Bacteroidaceae bacterium
GAAGCCAGCTGCTGGAAGCACTTAACGTGTTTCCCACTTTGAGGTTCACGGGGGTGCTGCACCGTCTGGCTGTATGCTACTGCATAGTGTCAATCCTTGCCCTGCTGGTAAACCACAATAGGTTTCCGCTGATTATCGCCATACTGTTCATAGGCTATTTCATAATCCTTGAACTCGGCAACGGCTATGCCTACGATGAGACGAACATTCTGTCGATATTCGACCGCGCTATGGTAAGCACGGCACACCTTTACAACGACAACGGCATCGACCCGGAAGGCATTCTAAGCACAATACCAAGCGTGGGCCACGTGATGATAGGGTTTCTCGCCGGCAAGATGATTGTAGGGAAAACCCCGAAGACAGGCAACGAGCCGCTTATCGACAGCAAAGTGATGAAGATGTTCGCACTCGGAACAGCATTGCTTGTTTGCGGCTTCCTATTGGGTTACGCCTGTCCGATAAGCAAGAAAATATGGACACCGACCTTTGCCATGGTTACGTGCGGCTTTGCGTCATTGGTTCTGGCAACGCTTATTTATATTGTTGACATAAAGGGCGTGAAAAGGTGGAGCCGTTTTTTTGAAGCGTTCGGCGCAAACCCTCTGTTCCTTTTCGTCATGTCCGACATATTCGCCATTCTTTTCGGAAGCGTGAAGATTTGTGGCACAAGCATACACGGCATTACATATAAAGCCCTCGCTCCTGTTTTCGGGGAAACCGGCGGCTCATGCATATACGCCATATTATTTGTTTTGTTCAACTTTGCCGTTGTGGCATATCCCCTTTACAAACGAAGAATATACATTAAAATATAACAAGTCCCATGAGTTTTGAAAAGATAACGGAAGAACCGTCCCTATACGACAACCTTGAAAAGAAGTCAGTCTGTGAAATTCTGAAAGACATTAACGACGAAGACCAAAAAGTTGCAGTAGCCGTAAGAAAGGCAATACCCCAAATAGAAAAGCTCGTTAACGGCATTGTTCCGAGAATGCGCAAAGGCGGGCGCATATTCTATATGGGAGCCGGCACAAGCGGTCGTCTGGGAGTGCTTGACGCATCCGAACTTCCGCCAACGTATGGCGTTCCGCCCTCGCTGGTCGTGGGTTTGATTGCCGGCGGAGACACCGCGCTGAGACGCGCCGTTGAAAACGCCGAAGACGACACGGCAAAAGGCTGGGAGGAACTTGTTGACCACAACATCAACGAACACGACACCGTGATAGGCATCGCCGCATCGGGAACCACGCCATACGTCATCGGTGCGATAAAAGAGGCCCGCGAACACGGAATATTCACAGGCTGCATAACAAGCAATCCCGGCTCTCCCCTTTCCGAGGCATCCGAAGTGCCTATTGAAATGGTTGTAGGTCCGGAATACGTTACCGGAAGTTCAAGAATGAAATCGGGAACCGGGCAGAAAATGATTCTCAACATGATTTCCACAGCCGTGATGATACAGCTCGGAAGGGTGCGCGGCAACCGTATGGTGAACATGGAGATTACGAACAAAAAACTGCAAGATCGTGGCACGAGAATGATTGTGAGCGAACTCGGGGTGAGCTATTCCCAAGCCCGCACGCTCCTTGCCCTACACGGTTCGGTGCAGAAAGCCATAGACGCATACAAAAACGGAAAAAACAAATAACCCCTCTTGCATGAGACTACGCATTCTTATTATTTCCATAATGGCCTCCATAGGTGCCACGGCACAAACCCTTGAGCGCACACTTCCCGAAAAGGTGGGAATGAGCGGGGCGCGCCTTGCATACGCCGACAGTGCCATACTCGCCTCCATAAATGCCGGGGACATTCCCGGAGCTGTGCTTGCCGTTGTCAAAGACGGCAAAATGGCATACCTGAAAGCTTACGGCTATCGCAGCATTTTGCCAAAGCGCGAAAAGATGACAACAAACACCATTTTCGACATGGCATCGTGCAGCAAGTCCATGTCAACTGCCGTGTGCGCAATGGTTCTTATAGAG
>CAKRMO010000330.1 GCA_934364765.1 uncultured Bacteroidaceae bacterium
GATTATAATCGACAGTATTGTAACCACATTGGGCGTAACCCTAAGTTTTTTGAAGAGCAAAGCCCACAGGTAGCCTATTGGGCGGTTGAAGTGTATGTCAAGCCATTCTTCCGTGTCGGCGTTTTTGTATGTGGCACTGATGCGTGCCTTGTATTCTTTAAGCATGGTATGTTATGTCTTGAATGTTTCAGTGTTTGTCTGATAGTTTGCAAAAAACTTCGGTTATCGCTTCGGCGGCTTCGTTTCTGCACCGCGAGAAGCTTGGCCAGTCGTTGAAATCGATGATTTTGAAATTACCGCTTTCGTCCACAATGCAGTCGCCGCCGTATATGGGAATGCCGAGGATGCCTGCCGCGCGGTTGCATTCCCTTGCGAGGCATTCGCGGTGGAATTTGTAGTGGTGCGGCTCGCCGTTAATCTTTTCCGCGCCGAATTTTCCGCATCCTCCGTTCTCTGTGGGAAAGCAGGTGTAAAAGAAATCCGTGCCGGCAACGCCGTAAAACTTTACCAAGTCTCCGTTGGCGTGTTTGCTGGCTACGGCGCGGGAAATTCCTCTTGCGGCAAAATCTTCCCAAATACTTTCAAGTTGCCCCGCGTTTCCCACAAAACATACGTCGTTAGCGTTTTGCGCGCATTCGTCCCCGCGCTTAATCCAAAAAGGATAGCCAATGAGCGGTTTTGTCCCGGTTTTAACAATCTCGCTTTGGGGAATTGGCACGCCGCATTCGGCAAACTTTTTTGTTATTTCAATTCTATCGTAGAGCGCGAGGGATTTGGCGGAGTTCACAACAAGCGCGCCGCCTTCTTCTTTCCTTTCTAATATGCCGAGGGCTTTTTCCCCGCGTGCCATGCTTATGTAAAGCGTGGCGTTGGAGCTAGCAATGCTTTCTGTGTCGGTTTCGCACAAGGTGCGGACTTGAAAGCCTTCTTTTCGCAGCCTGTTACAGACTTCGCCGAATATCATCGCGTCGTTTTTTTCGCAGTTTGGCGAAAATTCCACGGCCCGGCTTATCGCTGTAACTTCGCGGCTTTTCATTTTCCGTTTATAAATAGTTCGGCTTTTGCCACATCGCCTACATGGTCAACGTCTATTATTTTGTCAAATGGGTAAGCCTTGAGCCTTAAACCGTCGGCAACCATTTGCCTTTGGAAGTTGCGCATACGGCTTATGCCTTTCTCCATGCAGGTTTCGAGCGTTTCCAGAGCTTTCGGCGTAAGGCAATAAATTCCTCCCGAAACATATTTGTCGTTCTTGTTCTCGTCGTTGAAACCTGTGATGTTCAGGTTTTCGTCTGTGGCCACGTACAGCGGCTTTTCGTCATCGACAAACGGCGTTACCGCCATAAGTCCGTCGTCTCCGCTTTCCTTGAACGCCTTTATGTATTCCGAAAAGTCATTTTCGCGGAAAATCGTGTCAACGGTGGTAAGGCAGAATTTTCCGTCTTTCAAAAATCCGCTTATCTCGAAAAAGCTGTGCATGCTGCTCTTTGTGGTTTTCGACACAATCCTCACCGGCGTGTCCACCAGCGGTTTCTTGCGGCACGGACTTGGACTTCCGTCTTCCAGAATGGCGTTGTAGTTGGCTATAAGGTGCTGCCTTACAAGGCTGGTGAGCTTGTTCACAATCACGACAATCTCTTCCGCCCCGTTGCGGCTGAATATTCCGAGCAGACGGTCTATCATCGCCTCGCCGTTTATTTTTGTCAGCGGTTTGGGGGTGAACGCCCCCTCGTTGGCGAGCCGCGAGCCTTCGCCCGCCGCAAGGACTGCGAATTTCATGTTACTGCACTTTCCTGTTATGTTCCTCTTGGCTGCCCCTTTGCCGGAAGTTTTCCTCCCTGCGGTTTTGATGTTCCTCGTGCAGCGGGTTTGCCTTCGCCTCGTTGTCGAAGTTGCGGTTTCTGAAAATGTCAATGGCCTTATATATTGCCTGTCGCATGGAGCTTTCGTCTGCCACGCCTTTGCCGGCAATGTCGTATGC
>CAKRMO010000331.1 GCA_934364765.1 uncultured Bacteroidaceae bacterium
GTGTTTGCTTGCGCGGTTTGGGCGGTGGCGTAAGGGCTATGCCATACGCCCAAACAAATGGCGTAAAACCAATATCGCTAAAATTATATTTGATGTGGAAAAAACTATGTCCTATGCAGGAAAAATTATGTCTGATATAATTTAAACTACATCAGACCTTTTTTTCGCTGTTGCAAGCCTTTGAAAAAAAGAGACTTATACGTCTGTTTAGAAAAACTGTCAATATTTTGGAAACCAGCGGTTTATGCAAAAATCGCGCTTGGGCGCAAAAATGGGATAACAAAAAAGTAAGGCTCATCGCCTTACTTTCTTTTTTATGCGTTTTCGGCAAAATTCAGCGGTTGCCGTACATGTGTTCGTAATACTTTTGGTAGTCGCCCGAAGTAACCTCGCCAATCCACTTGCGGTTTTCGAGGTTCCACAGCACGGTTTTCTCTATTCCCACGGCGAATGTGGTTTCGGGATACCAGCCAAGGTCTTTCTTAATCTTCTCGGGGTCGATGGCATAGCGCAGGTCGTGTCCCAGACGGTCGGTTACGTATGTAATCAGGTCGTAGTTAATCCATGAAAGGTCATCGCCCTTAACGAGCAGGCTGCGAAACTCGGGACGCTGCTCCATTGTGCGGCGTATAATGTCGATGATCAGGTGTACAATGTCGATGTTCTTTTGCTCGTTGTGCCCGCCCACGTTGTAAATGCTGCCGTCGGGCGCGTTGTCTATCACAAGGTCTATCGCCTTGCAGTGGTCGTCAACATACAGCCAGTCGCGCACGTTCAGCCCTTTGCCATATACCGGGAGCTTCTTGCCCTCGAGGATGTTGTTTATGATTAGCGGGATAAGTTTTTCGGGGAACTGGTATGGGCCGTAGTTGTTGGAACAGCGCGTTATGCTCACCGGGAAATGGTATGTGTCGCGGTATGCGCCCACGATGAAGTCTGCGCTTGCCTTCGACGCGCTGTAGGGGCTGTGGGGCGAGAGCGGGGTGTCCTCGCGGAAGTAGCCCTCTGCGCCGAGTGCGCCGTAAACCTCGTCGGTTGAAACCTGGTGGAAGCGCACTCCCTTGCGCCATGTGGGGTATCCGCTTGCGTCCTTGCCGGTGTTCCACGCCTTGCGTGCGCAGTCCATTAGGTTCTGCGTGCCGAGAATGTTGGTGGTGAGGAATATCTGCGGGTTTTCGATGCTTCGGTCAACGTGGCTTTCGGCGGCGAAGTTCACCACCACGTCAAAGTTGTGTTCCGCGAAAAGCTTTTCCACGAGGGCGCGGTCGCAAATGTCGCCGCGCACGAAGAAGCACCGCCCGTTGTCGATGTCGTCCTTTATTGTGCCGAGGTTTCCGGCGTATGTCAGCGCGTCGAGCACCACGATTTTTATGTCGCCGTGCTTGCGCAGCATATACTTGATGAAGTTTGCGCCGATGAACCCGGCGGCTCCTGTAACAAGATATGTTTTCATGTCTTTCTGTTTATAGTATGTTATGTTTCGTACAAAGTTATACATTTTTGCAGACTAAAGCCGGATTTATGGCGTAAACATGAATTTTGTGGCGGTGTTTTTTCGCAAAACGGCGCATGGTGCGCCCCGGCAGGCAAAAAAGGCGGCGGTGGCGCAATGGCCTTACCGCTGCCTTTTGTTGTGCAAGCCGCACAGCCTTGCAGGGAGTGCGGCCTTGGGGTGTGTGGGGTTACTTTACAGCCGCCTTGAAAGTTTTCTTGCCTGCGGATATGACGTATATGCCGTTTGCCAGGCTTATGGAACTTTCGTTGCCGCAGTAAACGAGCTTGCCATCGGCAGAGTAAACGCGCATCTTGCCTTTCACGCCGCTGACGGTTACAGTGTTGCCGCTCACGCTCACACCATCTTTGTATGCCGTGGCGTTTTCAACGGCATTGACTCCCGTCTCCTCAATCAGCTTGAACCGGTTCCAGCATTTGTTTGCGCGGAATGCGGC
>CAKRMO010000332.1 GCA_934364765.1 uncultured Bacteroidaceae bacterium
GGCCACCGGCGCCAAGGAAAAGGGCATCAGCGGCGTCGTCATCGACGGCGCCTGCCGGGACGTGGACGACTTTGTGGAGCTGGACTTCCCCGTATATTCCCGGGGCGCGGTGGTCGCCACCGCCCGCGGCCGGATCACGGAGGAGGCCACCAACGTGCTCATCCAGTTCGGCGGCGTGTGCAACTCCCTTGCCGCAACCACGGTAACGATTTTCGGCGGCGCACTTATCGGAGAAGTAACAAAAGACACGTCCATAAAAGACGTAACCCCCGCCCTCTACACGGCACTGGCAATTTTCGCCATAGTGTTTGTAGTCCTCGCGCTTGTTAAAATCCCCGAGCCTGCCACAAACGCAAGCAACGAAACCGCAACCACCGGAGCGTTCAAATACACACACTTCGACCTTGGAATACTCGCCATTTTCCTTTACATGGGAGTTGAGGTAGGGCTTCCCACTTACGTGCTGCAGTATCTTTCAACCCCCGCAGACGCCGCCACTCCCGGCCTGGGCATCAGCGCGGCCGTTGCCGCGACAATCGCAGGCGTTTACTGGCTTTTCATGCTTTGCGGACGCTTCGTGGGCGGTCTGATAGGCGGCAAAGTCTCAAGCCGCACACAGATTACCGTAGTTGCCACACTTGTGATTATATGTACGTTAATCGGCGTGTTCGGCCCGAAAGACGTTACCATAAGCATTGAGGGCGCACAAGTTCCCACCTGCGTGCTCGCCTTTGTCGTTGCCGGCCTGTTCACCTCCGTAATGTGGGGCGGAATATTCAACATGGCGGTTGAAGGCCTTGGCAAATACACCGAGTTTGCAAGCGGAATGTTCATGACAATGGTGTTCGGCGGAGCTCTGCTGGTCCCCCTGCAAGGATATATTGCCGACATTTCGGGCAGTTTCATGACAAGCTACATCCTTGTTCTTGTATGCGCGGCATATATACTATTCTACGCGCTTGTCGGCAGCCGCGTAAGGAGAACCGAGAAACCTGAAAAAATGATATACGAGTAAATTTCGCTAACAACGCCCGGCGGCATATCCGCCGGGCATAACCTAAAAAATAAAAGATTATGAAATTGAAAATAGATGACGTGCGCAGCCGCTTTGTCAAGCATTTCGACGGCAGCACAGGAAACGTTTACGCTTCGCCGGGACGTATCAACCTTATCGGCGAACACACCGACTACAATGACGGATTTGTATTCCCGGGAGCTGTTGAGCAGGTAATTATCGCTGAAATAAAGCCCAACAAGTCGCGCAAGGTTTGCGCTTACTCAATAGACTTGAAGGACTATGTTGAGTTCAGCCTCGACGACGAGCAAGGCCCTTCCGCAACCCACTTCCGTTTTGTCTATGGCGTATGCCGCGAGATGATGAAGCTCGGAGTGCCTGTTGAAGGCTTCAACACCGCCTTTGCAGGTGATGTGCCCCTTGGTGCGGGTATGTCCTCGTCCGCTGCCCTTGAAAGCACGTTTGCATTCGCCCTCAACGACCTTTTCGGCGGGAACAAGATTGACAAGTTCACCCTTGCAAAGGTGGGTCAGGCAACGGAACACAACTATATCGGCACGAACTGCGGCATCATGGACCAGTTCGCTTCCGTATTCGGAAAGGCAGAAAACCTCATGCGCCTTGACTGCCGCTCGTTGCAGTACAAATATTTCCCGTGGCATCCGAAAGACTACCGCCTTGTGTTGCTCAACTCGCAGGTGAAGCACGAACTTGCCAACTCCGCATACAACCAACGCCGCAAGAGCTGCGAGAACGTTGCCGAGGCGTTGAAGAGGCGTTTCCCCGGCGTGAACTCGCTCCGCGACGCCAACTATGATATGCTTGAGGCAGTGAAGGGCGAAGTAAGCGAAGAGGACGCTTTGCGCGCAAGATACGTAATCGGCGAGAAATACCGCGTTATGG
>CAKRMO010000333.1 GCA_934364765.1 uncultured Bacteroidaceae bacterium
GGGACATCCCGACGTGATCTCCGTGCAGAGCATGCTCAAGCATTACGGTTTTGACGTTGCCGACATCGACATGGACGCTTACATGGAAGTGCGCAAGCTCACCCAGGAGTTCATCGACGATTTCCTTGGCTATTTCATGAACAAGCAGAACCGTCTGGAGAGTTCCCTGCTTCTCGGCTGCGGACTTCCCGGGGGCATGATGGGTTCGATGATGGCCGACCTCAAAGGCGTGCAGAGCGCAATAAACCACAACCGCGAGGCAAAGGGCGAGAAACCCTACAGCGAGGACGAACTTCTGGTGCGCCTCTTCAACGAGGTGGCATACGTATGGCCGCGTGTGGGCTACCCCCCACTCGTAACACCGTTCAGCCAATATGTGAAGAACATCGCCCTGATGAACCTGCTCTGCGAGAGCATGGGCAAGCCGCGCTATTCGATGATGGACGACAGCATTTGGGGAATGATTCTCGGCAAGAGCGGAAAGCTGCCAGGAGAGGTGGCCCCCGAACTTGTGGAACTGGCAAAGGAAAAGGGCTTCGAGTTCACGACCGAAGACCCGCAGGGCAACTATCCCGACGACCTTGCACGCTTCCAAAAGGAAATGAAGGAAAACGGCTGGGACGAGGGAGAAGACCAGGAAGAGCTGTTCGAGTTCGCAATGCACGAGTCGCAGTATCGCGACTACAAGAGCGGCGCGGCAAAGAAGCGTTTCCTTGAAGACCTGCAAAAGGCAAAGGACGCACAGGCCGGCGCAGGACTCACCGCCGAGCAGATTTCGGAACTCAAGCACCAGAAAGCCGACCCCGTTGTTGCGAGGGAAAGCGGAAAGCTGCTTTGGGAAATCCAAGGGGACGGCGAGGCGCAGAAAGCCATCGAGCCTTTCATCGGACAGAAATACAACGACGGCGACACGTTCTGCTACATCGAGAACAATCACGGCTTCATATCCGAAGTTCCCGCCAACATGGGCGGCCGCCTCGTGGAGATTTGCGCAAAGCAAGGCTCCAACGTCAGCCGTGGCGACGTTATAGCATACATCGAAAGGGTCTGAGAAAAACAGCCCCGCTTCAACATACGAAAAGAGAGCGTCCTTGTGATGCTCTCTTTTCGTTTTTCCACCGCTAACTGACTGTACGCAAAAAACTACATGGGACACAGGAAAAACTACGTCCTATGCAGGAAAAATTATGTCTGATATAATTCAAACTACATCAGACCTTTTTTTGCGCAGGTGTAACGCTTTGCAAGCCAAAACGTTACAGCAATTCATGCTTTCTTGTTTATTTTCTTGAAACCCAAACGGTTATAGCGTTTTCCCGAAAATCGGAAAACAGCCGTCGGAAGCCGGGAAAACTTCATTGCTTTTTTCGGCAACGCGGCTTTTATTGCTATATTTGCAAAGCAAAACAAACATTCAAACATCATGAACAAAAAACTTACAATACTATTTGTTGCGCTCATCACGGCAATGTCGGTGTCGGCGCACAAATTCGTGCTTGCCACCTACAACATCCGCCTGCAAAGCGAGTATGATACAAACCGTGGCGAAAGCTGGCAGCAACGCTGCCCCTATCTTACGAAGCTCATACGCTTTCACGGGTTCGAGATTTTCGGCACACAGGAGGGCTTCCTCAACCAACTCGAGGACATGAAGGCGCAGCTTCCAGGCTACGAGTACATAGGCGTGGGGCGCGATGACGGCAAGAAAAAGGGGGAGCATTCCGCGATATTCTACGACACCAGCAAGTTCGAGCTTCTTGAAAGCGGCAACTTCTGGCTAAGCCCCACACCCGACCGCCCCGGCTTGGGATGGGACGCTGCCTGCGTGAGGATATGCACTTGGGGCGTTTTCAAGATAAAGGGCACCAAGTTCAAGTTTGTTTACTACAACCTGCACATGGACCACGTG
>CAKRMO010000334.1 GCA_934364765.1 uncultured Bacteroidaceae bacterium
GGCAAAGGACGATTTCGAGCCGTGCATAAGCGTAAACAAGGCGAAGGTGTGCGCATTCCATGAAATGCGCGAAGAGGTGCGCGGGGAAGTGCAGCATATTGTCGATGACATTTTCGATTTGTCAAAGCCTTTCGCCCCTTGCTGCAACGACAAGGTTTGCACCTATTGCGACTACCGCCGGCTGTGCTTCAGAAAAAGAATTAACTGACAAACATATAAAAAAGCAAAGCAATGAACCTAAAAACAATCCTATTCTCATTATGCCTTATGACAGGCGTAACGGCAGGGGCGCAGAACCGCGCCGACCGCCAGCAGCTCAACGACAAGAACTCCTTTAGCATGATTTTGCTCGGCGACCCGCAAGGTTACACCAAGTATGACATCAACCAGCCGCTGTTTGAGCTTACGACTTTATGGTGTGCCGACAACATCAAAAACCTCAACATAAAGGCTGTGCTTGTAACGGGAGACCTTGTGGAGCAGAACGACAACATTGTGCTTAACCGCTCCATGCTCAACCAGACAAGCCGCCAGATGTGGGAGAGTGCTTCGCGCAGCCTGGCACGTCTCGACAACAAGGTTCCGTATATCATCGCCACGGGAAACCACGAGTACGGCTACACACGCGGAGACGAGATTTTCACCCATTTCCCAGAATATTTCCCTGTGGAGAGAAACTCGACGTGGGCAGACTGCCTTGTGGCGGCTTTCCCAAACAGGGAGGGGAAGGCTTCGCTCGAAAACTCGGCATACGCCTTCAAGGACAAGAATTGGGGCGACCTGCTCGTAATTGCCGTTGAATGGGCCCCGCGCGATGACGTGCTTAGTTGGGCGAAAAAACTTTGCGACAGCGAAAAATACAAAAACCACAAGGTTATTCTGCTTACCCATACATTCTTGCGCCAAAAGACTGCAAAACGCACGGACAATGAAAACTACAAAATAGAACCCCACAACTGGGGGCAGGGCATTTGGGACAAACTCGTTAAGTGCACCCCCAACATACGCTTTGTGCTTTGCGGACACACGGGCGTACCCGGCTCGTTCGAGGAAAGCGTTGCATACCGCAAGGACAAGAACGATGCCGGAAAAACCGTCCACCAGATGATGTTCAACGTCCAGATTCTTGGCGGCGGCTGGGAAGGCAACGGCGGCGACGGCTGGCTCAGAATACTCGAGTTCATGCCCGACGGCAAAACCGTAAAGGTGAGCACATATTCAGCCCTCTTCGGAATATCGCCCACAACGAAGCAGTTTGCCCACCGCACAGGCGAATGCGACCAGTACGACATGGTGCTCGACTGACACAACCCAATAAACAAGTGGCGGCAGACACTGCGCCGGAATGCGTGTCTGCCGCTGTTTGTTATTAAAAACTTTTAGCGGACGCCGATAATTATAAATCTTGTTTTTGTTTATTTCTCATATCCCTCGTAATAATAACTCTGCTCAATCCCTTTGAATATAACCTCGCGGTTCTCAGTGTCGGGGGTAAGGTTTTGCGAGAGCAGGTAGCGCAGCTCGAGGTCATTGATCGGGGAACGTTCCATAGCCGGGAGATATTTGTCCTTGTCCACATACTGCCAGTTGACCACTTTGCCAAGCGATCGTTTAAGCATCATGTCGAGCCAGATGCGGGTGGAGCGGCCGTTACCCTCCATGAAAGGATGGCACACGTTCATTTCTACATATTTTTCAATGATGTGTTCAAAAGTGTCTTCGGGCATCTTTTCTACGGCAGAAAGGGCTGCGTCAAGATAGAGCGAATTGGCAAAACGGAAGCCCCCCTTTGCAATGTTCTTGTCGCGGATAACGCCTGCAAACGGATACAGCCCATTAAACAGATAACGGTGTATCTGTTGCAGTCCTGCTG
>CAKRMO010000335.1 GCA_934364765.1 uncultured Bacteroidaceae bacterium
AGCAAATAGCAGGCATATTGCGGGTGCGGTTTTGGCGTTTCAAAGCTGTTGGCGTATATAATGCCGTTTTCGGATGAGAGTCCCGCAAACAGATACAGGCAACGTTTGGTCAGTTCGTGCGTCTTGAAAGAATACATATTGGCAAGCGACTCCAAATATAGATCTCCCAGCCACAAACGGCGGTCGCGCTTTGGCCCGTCCTCATAAACTGTCTGCATGCACTCCTGCAAGGTGTTCACCGCCACTTCGCGTATCTTGCGTATCTCGGGCGGGCAAGTCTCATCCAACTTCATGCGGTCGGTCTGCGCAGATGTCTCAGCCGTAAACGACAAACCGTCAAGCGCAAAGTCAAAACCGTATGATTCTGCAAGCAAGTCCACCTTTATATAGCGGCAAGCCACGCGCCGCGCAAGGGTAACGGTTGTGTCCATCTGCTCTACGGTCAAAATTTCGTCCTGCATCCACGCACGGCTCAAACCAGCCGTCCATTTCCCTGGCATGGGCGTATTCAGTTCCGCCGGCAATTCCCCGCAAAACACCCTCACCCTTACCGGGGCGTCCTGGCAATTCGTAAGTGTCTTGAAATGCAATGACAGGTAGCCCACGGCGTGTCGCCCGAGATCAAAGGTAACGCTTCTCACCTGTCTGAAATTGCTTTTGAAAACATCTTCGGGCTTTCCTGCCGGCTCGTACCTCCACCCTTGAAACGCCGAAGCGTCCTTTACTGCCTTTACAACTGCTTGGGGGTACACCACTGTCTTGTGGAGCTTTGGTTTCGACCGCTCCGCAATTTCAAGCCATCGGCTGCGGTCTTGTTTGAAAACGTCATCGGCCTTCACCGTTGCCATGGCAAACGGTATGAAAGCCGCGAGCATAATAATGGTTCGTTTCATATTTTTGAATTGTATCTTTGAATATTCTGCATAACAAAAACGCTCCTCTTAACGAGATAACGTTTTTACGTTACAAATGTAATAAAATACTCACACAATCCGGCTTTTTATTTTACATTTGCACAGATTTACACTACTATTATTACCCATGCGCCCACCTGTGATTGTAATCAAAAACGCCACACAAACAATGGCGACCGAAATATTGGAAAACGCCGCCCAACAGGCAAGCGGGCAAGGTTTCAGCCTTAATATGCGCCTTTGCCCTACTGGCGAAAAATACACGTATGCCGTTACCTTCCCCGGCGGTGTCAGAATTTTGTACAATTACCTTGAAACATTTTCCCGCATACACATCGCGGCTTCGTGCGTAGAAGACGACACCAACAATCCTGTTGTAAGTGTTTACGGCGTGTTTGACGGCGGTCTTGCAGAGGGAGGCTGCAAAGTTTCTGACGACATCTGCGTTATTTTGAACAAGGACTACGATTTTGAGTTCACGTCCCAAAATGGGAAAAGCTACACAGAGGACGCAGACGAAGAGGACGAACTGCTTGAAAAACTTCCTGAAAATACGGGAAGCGATGATTCTTACGCACATCCTATATGCCTCAAAGAAAATCCTGCTATCTCCAATAATTACATGCCGCGCCCGAAGCGCATAGATGCACACGGCATCATTAACGGCGAGGATTTCTGTGTACAAGCCCAAACAAGCAAGTTGCAAGCCATAAAGCAAGACGCTTCCTGCCTCGGAGGCATAATTCTGCTAATTGCGGGAGCGGCTTTGTTGCTTGGCGCATTAAAACTGATGTTCTATACAGACTGCTGGATTAATCCGCCGTATGCCGCTATTGCCGTCATTGTGCTGACAGCAATTACCAGCATTATAAAACCGGCAGACACGCCTTTTTCCGGCTTCGCAAAATTCCGACACTCATTCGAACATCATATAGGCAAAGTCATCTTTATTG
>CAKRMO010000336.1 GCA_934364765.1 uncultured Bacteroidaceae bacterium
GGTAAGGGCGGCCGGCAAGGAGGACTGCGAGGCGTTTTTCGCGGCGAGCCTCTTCAAGCACCTCGCGGTTTATCTCTGCAAGGCGTTCGCGGTATTGTTTTTGCGCCAGTTCGGCGGCGGAGAGTGCGCTTCGGACGGTTTTTGCCGGGATGCCGAAACGCGAGAGCCAGGTTTCCATTTGTTTTTGCAGCAGCTTGCGGTCCTTGAAGGTTACAACGGGACTTTCAACCGGCACTTTGGGCGATTGCGAACTGTTGACGACTTCGGAATATCCCGACACTATGGGGCAGTTGTAGCTGTTCTGCTGGCCTTTCTCCTTTTGCTCGAACACCACAAATGGCATCAGGATTCTGTCAACGCCCTTGCGCTCAAGGTCGGCTATGTGGCTGTGCACGAGTTTGGCGGGAAAGCAGATGTTGTCGCTCATCACGCAGTTTGCGCTGCGTTCGTAGCCCGCGTAGCTGCTTTCGGCGGAAAGCATGGTGCGTATGCCGCATGAATTCAGAAGCGTGTGCCAGAAAGGGTAGTTCTCATACATGTTCAGGCATCGCGGAATGCCCATCGTGAAAATGGGGTTGTCGATTTTGCATTCGCGGTTGAACAGGAGTCCGTATTTTAGCGGGTAAACGTTTTTGCCCGGCTTTGCCTTTGTTCCCTGGTTTGAGAAAACTCGCTCGCAGCGGTTGCCGGAATAATACCTGCGGTTTTCCGGGAAAAGGTAGTGTGTAACGGTGCACTGGTTTTCGCATCCCTTGCACTGTGTGCGCCGCGTGGTGTATTTTGCGCGTGAGAGCATTTGTTCCACGCCGCCCGTTCCGGCGGCCTTGTGCTCCATTGCGTAGAGTGCGCATCCCACCGCGCCCATTAGTTCGGGGCAGTCGCTGCGGTTCACGTGGGTTGAGGCCAGCTTTTCGAGGGCGCGGACTATTGAGTCGTTGCGCATTGTTCCGCCCTGCACAACCACGTATTTGCCAAGCTCGGAGGTGTTCTTCAGCTGCAGCACCTTGTAGAGGCAGTTCTTCACCACGCTGTATGACAGTCCTGCGGCGATGTCGGCAACCGTAGCCCCCTCGCGCAGCACCTGCTTTACCTTTGAGTTCATGAACACCGTGCAGCGCGTGCCAAGGTCGCAGGGGGCTTGGGATGTGCAGGCGGCGCGGGCGAAGTCGCCCACGCTGTAGCCGAGCGAGCGGGCGAATGTGCTGATGAACGAGCCGCAGCCCGACGAGCAGGCTTCGTTTATCTCTATGCGGTTTATGACTCCGTGGTCAACGAAGATTGCCTTCATGTCCTGCCCTCCGATGTCGAGGATGAACGACACTTCGGGACTGATGTTCTTGGCGGCGAGATAGTGGGCTATTGTCTCGATTATGCCGCCGTCCAAGCCGAACGCCGCCCTTATGAGGTCTTCGCCGTAGCCTGTGGAGCAGGAGCCGGCTATGCGGAGCTCCGTCCCCGCCTTTTTGCATTCCTGTTTCAGCAGTGTGAGCCCTTTTTCCACAGTTCCTATGGGGTCGCCGTCGTTGTTGTGGTAATATGAAAAGAGAAGTTCTCCGGCGGGCGACAGGGCGACAACTTTTGTGGTGGTTGAGCCGGAGTCTATGCCTATGCAGGCTTCCTGCGGCCCCTGGCCGAGCGGCACGCGGCGCAGGGCGTTTCCGCCAAGGTTCGCACGCCAGCGTTCATAGTCCTCCTTGCCTTTGAAAATGGGCGGTAGGCTGAGGTATGAGTGCGTCTTCTGCGAAAGCGCAGTGGATGCAAGTTCCATGAAGCCGCTCGCCGTGGTCTGCAGTCCGCCCTCGGCGAGCGCCGCGCCCCATGCGGGTATTATGCTGCCGTTTTCGGGGAGTATGAT
>CAKRMO010000337.1 GCA_934364765.1 uncultured Bacteroidaceae bacterium
GTTCCAGCGAAATTGGTAGAAATCCTCCCCGGTGCTTCCGTAAGCGTCCCTGAACGTTACCACTTTTATGTTTTGGCTCGCTTTGCTGCTCGCGGATGGCGAGAAATCATATTCTGCCTCGCTGCCGAGAAGCGGGTGTGCGCCTGTGAGCATATCCACAAGCAATGTCTTTCCGCTGGCGTTCAAGCCCACGATTGCCAAGGGCGCGTCTGCCGGAATAACCGCGCTTGCCGGCTCTTTCAGTCTGAACTCCGGCATACGCGCCACGGCTTTGCTTATTTTTATTATATTGTGCATTTGGCTTTCTTGTTGGTTGTTGGATGGAGACCGACCCTTTCGGGATTGTTTTTTACGAAATCCGCCCATTTTGTGCTGTGGCGTTTTCCCGGGGTGTCTGAAAGGCTTCCCGACATGGTGAAAGTTGAACGCCCTGTGCCGTTTGTTTCGTAAACCTTGCAGTAGGATTCTATGAAATGGCAGTATGCCGCAGCGAGCGCATCGGTTGCGTCAAGATAGGGTAGCAGTGTTTCGTTGCTTATGGTCAGATACCTTTGCAGCATTGCCGCCACCTGTTCTTTCGACGCCCTTCCGTTTCCCGTTATCGCCATTTTTATTTTCAGCGGGGCGTATTCGTGTATCGGCACGTCCTTGTTTATTGCGGCGGCTATTGCCACGCCCTGCGCACGCCCGAGCTTGAGCATACTTTGGGGGTTGTTGCCGTAGAACTGGGACTCAATGCTCAGCTCGTCGGGCAGGAAACTTGCGATAAGCGAATTGACGCGCTCGTAAATGCGTCCGAGTTTCAGGTAAACGTCTTTCACTTTACGCAGGTCTATAACGCCCATCGCCACCATTTCGGCTTTCTTTCCGCAGACTTTCAGCACTCCGTAGCCCAAAAGGTTTGTTCCCGGGTCGATGCCCATTATGATGCGTTCCGCCTTTGGGCGTTCCATCACGTTGAACGTGCCGTTCCCGCCTGTGCCGCCGTGTTCCCCGCGTCTTGACGGTGCGGTGTATGCAGTATGCCCTTTGTCTCCTGAAATCTCTTTCATCAATTTGCAAAGATACATTCTATTTGCAAACGGATAATTACTAAACGCTTAAAGATTATTAAACAGGGCGTGGAAAATCTACCTTGCGCCAATGCCCAGGCATATCATGCCGATTATCACCAAAGCCAGGTCCACGGCTTTGGAACGCAGGTTGTGCTCCCTGAACACCCATGCGCCGAAAAGGAACGACACTATGACGCTGCTGCGCCTCACCATCGACACAATGGCTATCATTGCGCCCGGCACAGACAGGGCGTAGAAATAAAGGAAGTCGGCGGCAGACAGAAAAACAGATATTCCTATTATTGCCCAATGCCAGCGGAATTTGTCGCCGCTTTTGCGCCGTGGGAACCATACGGCGAGCATCACCGCGCCCATCATGGCAAACTGGTACAGGTTGTACCATCCTTGCACGGCGAGCTTGTTCAGCCCCACGCCGCCCTCGGATGCCGGGGACATGAGGTATTTGTCGTAAAGCCCGCTTGCCGCCCCGAGCATCGCGGCGCACACCACGCACGCTATCCATTTGTTGTGGGTGAAGCTCACTCCCTCGCGCCGGCTGCTTCGTGAGAGCATGAAAAACGAAACCACGGCAAGCGCAACTCCCGCCCATTGCCAGCCGTTGAGCCGTTCGCCGAATATTATCAGCGCACCCACGAGGGTCATCACGGGGCGCGTGGCGTTTATTGGGCCTACGATGGTGATAGGAAGATGCTTGATGCCGGCATATCCCAAAGCCCACGACGAGAGGACTATCACAGATTTCAGCAGTATGTATTTGTGCATTTCCCAGCCGCCCGAG
>CAKRMO010000338.1 GCA_934364765.1 uncultured Bacteroidaceae bacterium
CGTGCGCGGCGGAAACCTGTTCCTCGTCAAACTGCTTTTCGACAATTCCGAGAGCCAGGTTACAAAAGACGGCGAGGCGGAAAAGGTGCTCAACGGCATTCCCGACTGGGTGAACGAGGAGGAGTTTTCCACGGCATGCTCATACGTTTTCACCGCCGACAGCAAAATGCTCGTGTGGGTGCGCTACGACGAGAGTGCGGTAAAGACGTTCTCCTTCCCGCTCTACAAGGGCATGAAGCCCGAAAGGCAGGAATTTGCGGACTATCCCGGAGCTTACAGCTACAAGTACCCCATTGCCGGCGAGGCTAATTCCACTGTTACGGTTCACTCGTTCGACATCAAGAGCCATGTGGAGCGCACGGTGAACGTGCCGCTTGACGCAGACGGCTACATACCGCGCATTTTCCAGACTTCCGACCCCGAAAAAGTGGCTGTCGTAACCCTCAACCGCCATCAGGACCAAATGGACATTTATGCGGCAAACCCGCGCTCGCGTGTCTGCAAACTATTAGTGCGCGAAAAGAACGACAAGTACTTGCGCGAGGAGGCTTTCTCGAAGCTTAAATTCTATGGCGACCACTTTGCCATGGTGAGCGACCGCAGCGGATTTAACGAAATATACTGGTACGACATAAACGGCCACCTCGTGGGGCAGGTTACCAAAGGCAATTACGAGGTGCAGGACTTCTACGGATACGATGCCGCCACCGGCAACTTCTACTACTCGGCAAATGCCGACGGCCCGCAATACACCACGGTCATGTGCGCAAACCTGAAAGGCGGCGCAAAGAGGCTTTCCACGCAGAAGGGCAGCAATTCCGCACGTTTCAGCGCGAATTTCCGCTACTACGTAAACACGTTCTCCAGCCTTGCGTCCGCGCCGGTAACAACCCTATGCGGCGCAAACGGCAAGGTTTTGAAAACGCTCATAGACAATTCAGAATTGAAGGCAAAGATAGACGCTGACGCTCCGGCAAAGGTGGAAATGTTCGGGTTCACCACCTCAAACGGCACAAAACTGAACGGCTATATGGTGAAACCCGCCAATTTCAGCGAGTCAAGGAAATATCCCGTAATAATGTACCAATACAGCGGCCCGGGTTCGCAACAGGTGGAGGACTCTTGGTCATCGGGTTTCATGCCCGGCATGGTATGGGAACGCTATCTCGCGCAAAACGGCTTCATCTGCGTGTGTGTTGACGGGCGCGGCACGGGCGGGCGCGGCGCGGACTTTGAAAAGCAAACTTACCTGAAGCTCGGTCTTCTCGAGGCGCAGGACCAGGTGGAGGCTGCGCTGTATCTCGGCAGCCTCGGCTATGTTGACAAAAACCGCATAGGCATCTGGGGCTGGAGCTACGGCGGTTTCAACACCCTGATGTCGATGAGCGAGGGCAGGGGCGTGTTCCGCGCCGGCGTTGCCATAGCCCCGGTTACAAGCTACCGCTTCTACGACTCCGTATATACCGAGCGGTATATGCGCACTCCCAACGAAAACTCCGCCGGATATGACGACAACCCGATAACCCGCGCCGAAAAACTGCACGGAGACCTTCTGATCGTACACGGCACAGCGGACGACAATGTTCACTTCCGCAACTCGGCGGAGTATTCAGAAGCCCTTGTGCAGGCTGGCAAGCAATTCCAGATGCAGGTTTACACAAACCGCAACCACAGCATATACGGCGGCAACACGCGGCTGCACCTTTACACAAGGGTGGCTGAGTTTTTCAAGGACAAGCTGAAATGAGCCGGCGGAATGCCGGGATTTCGGAAACCATAACAAATTAAAATCTTCACAGCAATGAAAGAGCTAAAGGGAACTAAGACCGAGAAGAACCTGCTCGCGGCTTTT
>CAKRMO010000339.1 GCA_934364765.1 uncultured Bacteroidaceae bacterium
CTGTTTCGCCACCTGCGCAAAGGTAACGGCAATATCGCTCGCACTTACATTCGCCACCTACAAACTTACGGGAAACAGCGGAGTGCTTCCTTCGGCGGTGCTTGCCGCCGCATCGGCACTGAGTGTGGCGGTTTCGTCATACATATTCCTTGACAAGGCCGCCAAGACCAAAATAAACGCCTTTGTGCTTAAAAAAGTCGGATTATGAAAAAGAAGATAGCAATAATAGGAGGCAGCTACCTCCAGCTGCCGGTTGTTGAAAAAGCACGGCAAATGGGACTGGAAGTTTACTGCTTTTCGTGGAAAGACGGGGCTGTGTGCGCAGACGCGGCAGACCATTTCTTCCCTATATCAATCATCGAAAAGGACAGCATACTGAAAGAATGCCAGGCTGCGGGAATTGACGGAATAACGACAATAGCGTCAGACACGGCAGTGCTCACTGTAAACTATGTTGCCGGAAAAATGGAGCTCGTGTCAAACAGCGATGAATATTCGCAGACCACCACAAACAAATTCCTGATGCGCCAATGTTTCGAGGCTCACAACGTGCCTTCGCCAAAGTACATCAAAATTGCGGCCGAAAGCGACATGGAGCAAATCTCCGGGCTGCAATTTCCTGTTATCGTAAAACCCACAGACAGGTCGGGAAGCCGTGGCGTGGAAAAGGTTTACACCCCTGGGGACATCCCCGCCGCAGTGGCGAGGGCGCAAAAGGAATCGTTCACCCACGAGGCCATTGTGGAAGAGTACGTAAGCGGAAGGGAGATAAGCGTTGAGGCAATATCATACAAGGGAAAGCACCACATACTGCAAATAACCGACAAGGTTACTACAGGCGAGCCTTTCTTCGTGGAGCTTGCGCACCACCAGCCCTCAAACCTGCCGCAAAACATACAAGACAAAGTGAAGGCTATTGTGCTGAAAGCCCTCGACGCCCTGCACATAGAATACGGCGCATCTCATTCCGAACTGAAAATAACGGAAAGCGGAGACATAAGGGTGATTGAAATCGGGGCGAGAATGGGCGGCGACTTCATTGGTTCCGACCTCGTAAGGCTTTCCACAGGATATGACTTCCTGAAAGGAGTGATTGAGGTGGCGTTGGGCGCGTTTACCGAACCGGTTATAAGCCGGCAAGATTATTCCGGCACGTATTTTCTTTGCAAGGAAACCGAATGGCTGAAAAAATACATTATAAACAAAAAGGAATATCCGCAGATTGTAAAGGCAGAAATAACCGACCCAGAGCTGCGCAATATAGAGTGCAGCGGGGACAGAAGCGGATACCTTATATACCAATCACACGAAGGGAGGCTTGAATTGAGATGAAAACCGCAGACAAGAGAATAGTGATTTTCGGGGCAACAGGCACAGTGGGGGCATACGCCGCAATATACCTGAAAGAAATGGGATACGAGGTGGTTGCCACGGGACACCGTAAGAGCGACAACGGCTTCTTTGCCGAACACGGAATAGAATACCATTCGGTTGACATATCCCAAAAGGAGGAGTTCGGCAAACTTCCCCACGAAAACATATTCGCCGTGGTGCACCTTGCGGGAATGCTCCCCGCAAGAATGAAAGGCTATAACCCGCAAAGCTACATAGACACCAACATTACGGGAAGCCTGAACGTGCTTGAATATTGCGCAAAAGCCAAAGCCGACAGAATTGTATATTCCCAGTCAATTTCCGATGTAAACCACCTTTGCGGCAGCAAAAAGCCAATTCCGTCTGACGCAAAACCGGGTTTCCCGCCTAACAACGACCACTCTGTTTACGCCATTTCCAAAAACTGCGCCGTTGACCTGATACGCCACTACAACGCCAAATACGGCATTAA
>CAKRMO010000340.1 GCA_934364765.1 uncultured Bacteroidaceae bacterium
GAATATTGCCAAGTGTGGGTTGGGGGCTGTCATCAGTTTCCCGCGCTTGTCTTGGGATGTGTTAAGGAATGTTGCGCTTCCGCATACCGCCCTCGCCGTGTTCATGAGGTCTTTATTTGACAGGGCATCCCATTCCGCGTTCTTTTCCTTTATGAATGTGTCATACCTGTCAACGCCGCTGTGCGCTCCGTCGGTAATGCCCATTCCCGCAAGCCTTTTGTGGCGGGTGGGGAAGAGGGCGGCAATTCTTTCATAGAGTTCGGGATATTTCTGCAAAAGTGTGCGTTCCACCATGCGGCAGGTGCGCTGTGTGCGCTTGTGTCCGCCGAGAATGTGGATGAACTGGCGTTGTCCGTAGTGCATCAGATCGCAAAATTCGTCGGCTCTGTAACCGTTGTCGTGTATCGTCTCGGGGTGGATAGTGGCGATGTCTTTGCCTTCGTCCCTCGCCATTATTGAGAAAAACATTTGTTCGTAAATCACGTTTGCGCTTATGTCGGCGTTGCGGAACTTTTCGCCGTTGAAGTCGTTGTCCCTGAAAAACTTCTCAACCTCCCCGCAAAACCTGCCGAAGAAGTCCAAGTCGTTCCCGCCGCAAAATCCGAGGTTGTACGACGGCACGTTGTCACTTTTTAACACTCTCGCGAATTGCGGCGCGAGCTTCAGTCCGTCAACGGAGAGGAAGCGGCTTATCATCCCACGGTAATAGTCGGTGCAGCGTTCCTTGTTTTGCGCAATGAGCCCGGCATCGGCGATGCTTGGTGGCAGCGGCTGCGTAATGTATATGTCGCCGTCGATGTGCAGAAACGGCTCTGTTTGCAGGGAATACGCCCTCACCTTTGCAAGTGCCCAGTGGCACGTGAGGCAGTCGAAACCGTCGAAATTCACCACAACTTCCGTGTAGGGCAGCTTCAGGGTGTCGATAAGGGTTTTCGCGCCCTCACTGTCGGTGTATAGCGTAACTTTGCCGAATTGCTCTTTAAGGCTCATGCAGCTCAACGCCCACGACATGAGGTTGTATTCGGCGTGATTCCACCAAAAAGGCGATTCCGTGAGCTTGCGCCCGCCACACCACAATGTCTGTATAATGTTCATGCTGTTATAATCTTTTGAATGAGTTAAAAACGGCGCGGGCTGTACAACCCGCGCCGGAAAGTTTCTGTTCCTAAAATTGGCAGTCCTGCTTGGTGCATTTGCATTTCCTGCATTTGTTGCACTCGCACGGTCTCAAAACGTACTTCAATTCCTCTTGGGCTTTCTTTATGCTGTCGTTATAAGCACCGCTGATGCGGTAGCTAAAGTCAATGTCAACAGATTCGTCGCTTTTGTTTTTTTGAGGCGTTGTCGTTTTTGTAGAGCATGATATGGGGAGCACTCCCCATATCATTATGTACAAAAGAATTCTGCCCACGCTTTTTGCAGAAGTTTTACCAGTTGGTGTCTTTGCCATATTCGCTAACCACTTTTTCTATTAAGGTGATGGTGTTTGGGTCGGAATGGATTAGTTTATGATCCTCTCTTTCCCATTCATTCCTGCCACGCTCAATCCAGTTTCCCTGTGTATCTTCTTTGAAAAACACGTTTGCCAAATCGCCTTGTCCGCTTATGACCATATAGTTCCTTGCCTTTTCAGCGTCTCCATTGCATGAGTTGAGCGTTGAACGGTAATTGAAAATATGGTTGGCGTGCAAAGCTTCATGTGTGAAAATCCCGGCAAATGTGCCTTGTTTTGTACCATTGTATTTGTAGCCTTCTCCAGAGTCACTTGTGCCATCGTGGGAAAAAGTGTACCCTTTTTCTTTATCAACGTCCAAAGAGGAAATGGTTACAGACACTTCCATGT
>CAKRMO010000341.1 GCA_934364765.1 uncultured Bacteroidaceae bacterium
GCACAAGATAGCCCGCCTGTGAGATTGCCGAGAACGCCATGAAACGCTTGATGTTGTTCTGGCGGAGGGCAAAGAGGTTGGCTATGGTTATTGACACGATGATAATCCAGAAGAGTATTTCCTGCCAGTCGCTTATCATGGGCGCAAACACCTTTACAAGCGTGGTGAGAAGCACAAATCCCGCCGCACCCTTTGATATGACGCTCAGATAGCTTGTGATAACCGTGGGCGAGCCTTCGTAAACGTCGGCTGTCCAAAGGTGGAACGGCACAAGTGAAATCTTGAAGCCCATGCCCGTGAAGAAGAACACGAGACCGAGAATGTTGAGCATTCCGCCATCGAGCTTGCAGGCAAGGTCATCGAAATACATTGTGCCGGTGGCACCGTAAATCATTGAAATGCCATAGAGCAGCAGCGAGCTTGAGAACAAAGCCACAAGGATGTACTTTGCCCCAGCTTCAGCCGAGGTTGAACGCCATTTGTCGAACGCGACAAGTGCCGTCATAGGCACGGAGGCAAGCTCCAAGCCAATGAAGAACATTATGAAGTGTCCTGCGGAAATCATCAGGTACATACCGAGCAGCGTGGAAAGCGTGAGGATGTAGAATTCCCCCTGCTTCACGTGGTTCTCTTCGCGGCGCAAATAGGAATTTGCCATAAGGAAAACTATAAGCGTGCCGATGTTCAGCACGGTTTTCATTATAGTCATCATCGGGGTGTACTGGTACATTCCGCCGAAAGCCTCGGCCGTGCCTCCGCAAGGAACGGCATTGACAACAGTGAGGACGGCCATAAGCACAACGGGGACAGCCGTGTTGAGTACAGGCTTGCCGCCCTTGCGGTCTGAACACACCACAAGGTCGTAGATGAACATTATGACAATAACCGCCAACAGGGCGAGTTCCTCATGCATATAAAGAAATTGAGTGTAGTCCATGTCTTTACGGAATCAAGAATGATGTTACTGATGTTAATTGCGTGGTGGCCGACTGAATATGGTTCACGATAGGCTCAACGCTGTTGCTAATCATATCGCTCATCCAAAGAGGGGCGAAACCGAGTCCTGCAATGCAAACCACGAGGGTTGCTATGGCAATCTTCTCGTCCCATGACGCATCGTGGAGCTTGAGGTGTGCCTCGTTGGTGCAAACGCCGTACATCACCTTGCCCACCATACGCAAAATGAACACGGCGGTAATCACAATGCTCGTGGTGGCAAGGATTGTGAGAACGCGGTGAAGGGTGTCGGCCTGCTGGAACGAGCCAACAAAGATTGTCATCTCAGCCACAAATCCGCTGAAGCCGGGGAGGCCGAGGTTTCCGAGACCTGCTATCACGAAACATACGCAGATGAAAGGCATAATACGTATAAGTCCGCTCAGCTCGCGCACATCGCGGGTGTGGGCACGGTGGTATATCATGCCGATACAGGCGAAAAACAATGCCGTAAGCAAACCGTGGGACAGCATCTGGAGCACTGCACCCGTCGCCGCAGTGCGGTTAATCATAAGAATGGCGAAAAGCACAAGACCGCAGTGGGAAACAGAAGAGTAAGCGTTGATATACTTCAAGTCGGTCTGGACACAAGCGGAGAACGCACCGTAAACAACGCCGATGCCTATTACTACGAGGAATATCCAGCCAAGCGTTTGCGCCGCCTCGGGCATAAGGAACATGGCGATGCGGAAGCAGCCGTATCCTCCGAGTTTCATAAGCACTCCGGCATGGAGCATTGAAACTGCGGTGGGGGCGGAGGCATGACCGTCGGGACTCCAAGTGTGGAACGGGAACATTGCGCCAAGCACGCCGAAGCCCACAAACGTGAGCGGGAACCAAA
>CAKRMO010000342.1 GCA_934364765.1 uncultured Bacteroidaceae bacterium
GGGAATACGCCGCCGCGCTCGGCATGCACCACTTCTACTCCCCCGCCATCGACTTCCAGGGCGGCAAGTACGGCATAGGGATGCTGGCAAAGAAACACCCGCTGCGCGTTACGCGCATCGCCCTCCCCGGACGCGAGGAGAGGCGAACGCTTATAATTGCCGAATACCCCAAGTATATTTTCGCCTCAACCCATTTTTCGCTCACGCCCGCCGACCAAATAAAGTCGATAGACATTCTGCGCAGCGAGGCGGCAAAGCACGACAAGCCGTTCTTCGTTGCCGGCGACCTCAACCTCACACCCGATTCGAAAGAGGGCAAATACTTTACGCAGTACTTCACGCCGCTCACCGACCCGAAGCAACACACTTACCCTGCCGACAAGCCCAATGAGACCATTGACTACATTGCGCTCTTCAAGAACGAGGAGGCAAAAAGCGTGGTGCTTCTGCGCAACGGCGTGCTAAACGAGCCACAGGCCTCCGACCACCGTCCCGTTTATGCAGACGTGCGCTTTGCCCTGAGCGCCGGCAAGCTGCTCCACTCCGAGCCGTACCTGCAAAACATCACCAACAACGGCGTGAGCGTGATGTACCAGACAAACGCCGTGGTTCACACTTGGGTGGAATACGGAACAGACACAACAAAGCTCAAGACCGCACGCACGCTGCTCGCAGGGCAAGAACCTTGCTTCGACATCGAGAACAAGGTGCGCCTCGACAGCCTCGAAGCCGGCAGGAAATACTACTACCGCGTGTGTATGCAGGAAGTGCTGCTCAACGAGGCTTACCGCAAAATCCTCGGCAGCACCGTAAAAACCGCATGGCACAGCTTCACGCTCCCCTCGCCCGACACCAAGGACTTCACCGCCGTTGTGTTCAACGACCTGCACGAGCAGGACGGAGTGATGAACGCACTGGCCGAGACCTTGAAGAAGAACGGCATAAAGCCCGACTTCACATTCTTCAACGGCGACTGTGTGCCGGAGCCCCGCGACCGCGCCCACGCCATCGGGAGGGTAAACGTACTGATGCGCGGCGCAGACGCAGCCGACGTGCCAACGTTCATCATACGCGGCAACCACGAAATACGCAACTCCTACTCTGCCGGAATGCTCTCGCTCACCGACAATTTCAACGGCAAGACATACGGCGCGTTCTCGTGGGGCGACACACGTTTCGTGGTGCTCGACTGCGGCGAGGACAAGCCCGACAACTTCTGGGTTTACTACGGCCTGAACGACTTCACAAAGCTGCGTCTTGACCAAAAGGCTTTCCTCGAAAAAGAACTTAAAAGCAAAGAATTCAAAAAGGCGCGCCGCCACATTCTCATAAACCACATCCCAATCTGGGGTACGGAGAAAGTTTACACCGACAACTATCATCCGTGGACGGCACTTTGGAGTCCGCTGCTCGAAAAGGCGAAATTCGACATCAACCTCACGGCCCACGCACATTTCTTTTATGTGATAGAGAAAGGGCAACAGGGCAACCCCATGCCGTGTGTCGGCGGAGGCGGCCCGCACATGGGCGGAAAACACGTGGGAACGGTCATGGTGTTGCAGAAAACAGGCGGCAAGCTCCGCCTCCGCGTATTCAGCGCAGAGGGCAAGACACTCCTCGACCGCGATTTGTAAGTACGCAACACAGCAATACAACATAATCAGTGGCGCATCTCATGCAAAAGCACAGGTGCGCCACTTTTCGCAATACCATAAGGCAACAAACGCGCAAGCAACAATCAGCCAACAAACTGCGCCGCTACATATATACTGTATGCAATCAAAAAACAATATGCACCGTTTATACAATTCGCGTAAAAGCAAAACGATTGTCT
>CAKRMO010000343.1 GCA_934364765.1 uncultured Bacteroidaceae bacterium
GTAGAAATCCTTGCCGAACTTGTTGTAGCGGGTGTAGATGCTGTCGCGTGTGGTGCCTGGAATATCCGTCACTATCGTGCGCTCCTCGCCGATAAAAGCGTTCAAAATACTGCTTTTGCCCGCATTGGGACGCCCTACAATGGCGAAACGGGGCAGGTCTTCAAGGCTCTACCCGTTGCTGTCGTTCTTGAAACGGCTGCATATCTCGTCCAGCAAATCGCCCGTACCCAAACCGTTCTCGGCGGAGAGGATATACGGCTCGCCAAGTCCGAGTTTGTAGAACTCGGAGGCTCCGTATTGTTGGTCAAACTGGTCCACTTTGTTCACGGCAAGGATAGTCTCTTTGCGCGCCTGACGGAGCAGGTGTGCCACCTCCATATCAAACTGCGTGACGCCCTCGTTCACGTCCACCACCAGCAACACCACGTCCGCCTCTTTGATGGCAAGGTTCACTTGCCGGTTGATTTCGCTCTCGAAAGTGTCGTCCGAATTGACCACCCAGCCACCCGTGTCGATGACCGAAAACTCTTTGCCGCACCACTCGCACTTGCCGTACTGACGGTCGCGCGTTGTGCCTGCCGTGTCCATCACTATCGCCCGACGTGTCTTGGTCAGACGGTTGAACAAGGTCGATTTCCCGACATTGGGACGACCCACTATTGCCAAAATATTCGCCATAGATTTACTGTTTGTTGTTTCGGATATTGTGAAAAACTCACAAAATACCGCACAAAGGTACGAAAAAAAAACGATTTCCGCAAGTTGCCGTTGCGTTTGGGCAAGAAGAATCAATCCTCTTCATACCAGCCCTTTTTGAGGCCGTATTGCATTTCCGCGTCTAAAATCAGTTGCAGTTGTACGCGTGTCAGCGGTGTGCCCTCTTCGGCGACGGCATTGAGAAGATACTCCAATTGCTCCGTTTCGTCCACTTCGCCTTCCAAGTAGGTCACTTCGCCCGTTTGTTCGTCTTCCTCCAACATGCCTTTCTCGGCAAGGAAATCGTCCATAAGGTCAAGCACGAGCAATACATCCGACTTGCTCATGCCCTTCTTGTCTTCATCCGGGATGAGATTCCACATGAATTCTAACTGCTCTTTTTCTTCTGCGTCCAGCAGACTCAATTCGATATTTGCATCCATATATTATATAAGGTGTGATTACGGGCTATTTTTTCATTACAACTTGCAAAATTACGAAAAATGCATTATCTTTGCAAATTATTTGGACAGAAAACAACAAACAAATGAGCAACTTTTGGCAAAGAACCCTTTCGGGAACAGTATATGTGGCATTGGTGGTGGCATCCATATTGGTGCACCCTGCGTTTTTCGGATTACTTTTTATGATTATCACAGGGTTGGCTGTACGGGAGTATCATCATTTGAGCAAATCCTATAACGGCTTGACTGTTTGCGCGACGGGTGCAGCATTTCTATTGTTCGGGATGTCCTATTTCCATTTCGAAGGTGTCGTTGAGACACCTATTATCGTGGGCGGTTTCGTGTTTTTTACCATGTCGGCGATGCTCCTGGAACTATTCCGAAATCCCACAACCCCTATTCAAAATTGGGGAAACTTATGGGTAAGCCTTGCCATGATTGCGTTTCCGTTCTCGTTGATGAACGGCATTCTGCTATACAACAAATATGTACTTCTTGCGTTGTTTATCACCATTTGGGTGAATGACTCCGGCGCATATTGCATAGGCTCGTTGATGGCGAAACGCCCCGGGGGCAATCATAAGATGTTTCCGCGTGTCAGCCCAGGCAAGTCGTGGGAGGGGCTCGTCGGGGGCATTCTGTTTGCGCTGCTGGCGGGGTATGTGTTCTACCT
>CAKRMO010000344.1 GCA_934364765.1 uncultured Bacteroidaceae bacterium
GCTCCATGTTGCCGGTGCCCTTGAATTCCTCAAAGATAACTTCGTCCATTTTGCTACCCGTGTCTATCAAGGCTGTGGCGATAATGGTCAGCGAGCCTCCGCCTTCGATGTTTCGTGCCGCCCCGAAGAAACGTTTTGGCTTCTGGAGCGCATTGGCGTCAACACCGCCCGTAAGTACTGTCCCGCTTGCGGGCGACACCGTATTGTATGCCCTGGCGAGTCGGGTTATCGAATCAAGGAATATCACCACATCGTGTCCGCATTCCACCATCCTTTTAGCTTTTTCAATGACAAGCCCGGCTATTTTCACATGATGTGTGGCAGGCTCGTCAAAAGTGGATGCAATAACCTCTGCATTCACGGTACGTGCCATATCGGTAACTTCTTCGGGGCGTTCGTCAATGAGAAGCATCATCAGGTAAGTGTCTGGGAGGTTCTTGGCTATGGAATTGGCAATGTCTTTAAGCAGCATAGTCTTTCCCGTTTTTGGCTGCGCCACAATAAGGGCGCGCTGTCCTTTTCCTATTGGCGTGAACAAGTCAACGATGCGTGCGGAAATGTTATCATAATTCCCGGAACACAAAGTAAACTTTTCGTTAGGGAACAAAGGTGTCAGGTGTTCGAAAGGAACGCGGTCTCTTACCGTTTCCGGGTCTATGCCATTTATCTTTGTGGCTTTTTGAAGGGCGAAGAATTTTTCCCCTTCATGTGGTATTCTTACGGAGCCTTCCACCACATCTCCTGTTTTGAGCCCGTAGGTTTTTATCTGCTGTCCCGAAACGTATATGTCATCGGGAGATGCAAGATAATTATAATCAGAAGAGCGCAGGAAGCCGAAACCTTCCGGCATAATTTCAAGGCAACCGCTGCCTTCGAGTATCTGGTCAAAATTGTACCGTGGGCTTTGCACGGAGGCAGGTAGTGTCTCGCGTCTGGAACTGCCCCCAAGCCGTCCGGTGGCAATTTCTTCCTCAATAAAGCTTTCATCGGAAGCCGGAACGCTGCCAGCCAGATTGTTCGCTTCTTTTTTATTTTCGCCATCAACAGGAATTCCGTATTCCTCTATAATGGGGATGTCAACTATCGTGATAAAGTCTGTGGATGCCTCCACTGTTTCCACTGTGGCTGTTGGCGCAGCGTCAGCTTTTGCCTCAGTTTCTTTTTCGTTATTGTCTGCGGGTGCGGTTATGGCGTCTTGCGGTTGGTTGGGAAGTTCTTTGCGTATAACATCGTAGTCCGTAACCATATCGTAAACGGATGAATTCCCTTTTGCATTGGCGGCATTTTCAGAAACGGGATTTCCCGTTGCGGTTTCGGATGAGAGGCCGCCCGTATCTTCGGTTTCGCTTGAAGCATCCTTTATCATTGGGTGTTTGGGTATTGCAGGCTCTTCTGTGCTTGCGGCAGCGCCTGAATTGGAAGAGGTTTCTTTTTCTTCCTTTATGGGCAATTCTTTGCTTTCGGGAGTTTCTTTTTTATCAAGCTTTTCGCTTTTTTCCTTGGATGCGGAATAAACGTGATCAATTTCTTTTTTCACAATACGTGTCCGCTTTTTGGCGGCCGGCTTTTTTGCAGCGTTTAGTACAGCCTGCTCGTCAAGGATTTTGTATGCTAATTCTTCCTGCGCCTCTGAACTTTTGTATTTTATGTTTAGCTTATCAGCAATTTCACGAATTTCTGATTCGCTCTTCTGCATGAGGTCGTCTTTACTGTAATTTGGCATTGAGTTGTGGATTTATAATGTTAGCAGGCTTTTTCAGCCTTATTCTAACTTTAAATGTTGGTAGTTTGATTTTTGAAATTTATAAAGGCTCACTG
>CAKRMO010000345.1 GCA_934364765.1 uncultured Bacteroidaceae bacterium
CAGTATAACCGTTGAGGAGGGAAACCCCACATACATATCCCCCCAAGGCTCAAACGCAATACTCACAAAAGACGGCAAGACGCTGGTGTTCGGATGCCGCACGACCGTAATTCCCGATGGGGTGAAAACAATCGGCAACTATGCATTCGCCGGCAGTTACACAAAGGAGATGCTGCGGTTGCCGGAGGGGATTGAGGAAATAGGCGACGGGGCATTCCAGAATTGCCAGAAACTGATTGAGGCAATAATCCCGGCTTCGGTGAAACATTTGGGCTTCAATGCCTTTTCCGATTGCAGAAATCTGAAGGCGGTCAAGTTGTCGCCCGCAATGGGCAGAATACTTCGGGACACGTTTTCCGGCTGCACCAGCCTTTCGTTTGTTGACATACCGGAGGGAATAACGTTTGTAAAGGAAGAGGCGTTCAGGGACTGCCGAAACCTCAAGAAGCTGCATCTGCCGGCTTTGGCGGCAAGGGATAGATAAAGCGCGTCCCTTTTGTATTGTCGCCAAACGGATGAAGCATCTGCACCTTCCCACCTTGGGAATATTAGGGGCTGCGTTTTCTGCATCTCACAAAAACACCTTGAACTCGCGATTGTCATCCAGCGTTGCGGGACAGGTGTTTTTGTCATCTCTGCCGCCACAATATTCCTCTGCTGCCTGTGCATGGGGCGGCAAACGGCAATACCCAAAGACAGAATACTGAGAACGGCGTGCCTTGTGGGCTTTCTTGAAATTTTGTATGCCGTTGTGCAGCTGTTTGGCATCGTGCCCGACAACTACCGCTACTCCTATTTCTCCGGCAGCCTGAACAATCCTGCCGTATTCGGTATGCTGCTTTCATTTTGCCTTCCCATAAGCGTTTATTATGCCATAAAAACCACAGCCAAAGAGAAAACATTGTGGGAGACCGCAAGTTTGGTTTTCGCAATGTTTGTTTTATTATCCAATTCACGCACGGCACTTCTTGCCTCGTCTTTCGGCGCATTCACGGTATTGGCAATGGAAAACAAAAGGGTTGCCGCCCATATCGCCAAAAGCAAACACATACGGATTATCATGCCGGTTTGCCTTGCCGTTGCGCTGACGGCGGCCTATTTCTACAAGCAAGACTCTGCTGACGGCAGACTGCTGATATGGGCAGTATGTCTGGAAATGATAAAAGAGAGACCACTGACAGGCTGGGGATGCAACGGCCATGCCGCACAATACATGAACTTTCAGGCGGACTATCTCGCGCAGCACCCCGACTCGCCGTTTGCCATTCTTGCCGGTGAGTCCCAAAGCCCGTTCAACGAATTCCTGCACGCCGCCCTTGTCGGCGGCATCCCTTGTGCCATTCTGTTTGCAGGTATCCTTGGCTTGCTCATTTGGCGTTTCCGCAAAAAGCGGGCAGAACACAGCAGCGTCCTGCTCGGGCTTGTTTATGTGTTTGTAATATGGTGCCTTTTCTCCTATCCATTGGATGTTCCGTTCGTTTGGCTTGTCTTGTTTTTCATTGCCCAGTCATCAATAAAGACCTCATTTCGCATTCCATTTCCCAAGACATTGTGCGCAATAGCCATATCGGCCGGCATTTTCAGCCTTTACGCGTTGGTAAAAACTGGTTGCCATGACATTCGCAGAATAAGCCTGCAAGAACGCGCTGCGGTCTGTTTTGACAGCAAAACCGTAGAGGAATACGAACGTATGCGCAAAGAACATCCCGACGACTGTCTGCTATTATACAATTATGGGGCGATGCTTCATCTTTACGGCAGATACGGGAAAAGCCTTGAAGTCTTCAGAGCCTGTTCAAAAC
>CAKRMO010000346.1 GCA_934364765.1 uncultured Bacteroidaceae bacterium
CCTATAAGATTGTCAAGAGACAAGTTCTAAAACTGTGCAAAGGTAATTATTTTTGTTAAAACGCGAAGTCCCACCACTCTAAAAACGCACGCTCCCGGGGATTTTAGCCCGGCAAGCCAACTATCATTTGAAAAAATAGGCGTAAATTTGCAACACTATGTTGGCTAAAAAGCATATAACATTCATTATAAACCCCATATCGGGTACCCGCGACAAAAGGTTTGTAATCCGTGGCATAGAAAAGCTGCTGGACAGGGACAAGTTTGACTACAACATAGTGATGACCGAATATGCCGGGCACGCACGCGAAATTTCGCAACAGGCAAAGGACGCGGACACCGACATTGTGGTTGCCGTGGGCGGGGACGGCACTGTGAACGAGGTGGCCTCGGAGCTTGTTGGCAGCAACACGGCCCTTGCGCTGATACCCTGCGGCTCGGGCGACGGGCTGGCGCGCCACCTGCAAATCCCGCTCAACATCAAGGGCGCGATAGAGACCATAAACCGCTGCAACATCGAGGCCCTTGACTACGCAACCGTTTGCGGCCGCCCATTTTTCGTTACCTGCGGAATGGGGTTCGACGCATACGTGAGCTACAAGTTTGCCGAGGCGAAGACACGCGGCGTGCTTACGTATCTTGAGCAGGCGCTCACGGAATGGCTGCGCTACAAGCCGGAGACATACACAGTGGAGGATGCCAACGGAACGGAAAAATGCAAGGCGTTCCTCATAACCTGCGCAAACTCCTCGGAATACGGCAACAACGCCTACATAGCCCCGCAAGCCTCGATGACCGACGGAATGCTCGACGTTACGATTGTGGAGCCCTTCAACGCCATAGAGGCCCCGCAGCTCGCCCTGCAGCTGTTCAGCAAGACACTGCGCCCGGGAAACCATGTGAGGATGATGCGCACAAGCAAACTGACGGTGCACAGGGAAAGGGCGGGAGTGATACACTGCGACGGCGACCCCATGGAGGCGGGAAAGGACCTGCTGTTTGAGCTGATACACCACGGGCTTAAAATGGTTACGAACCCGAACGCGAAATCGGACAGGACGAACATTTTCCAGAACATCGCGAACTTTGCCGACGAACTGCAAACGCGCAGCCGCCAGTTCGCCGAAAAGAACAATCCGATAAACGTCATAAACAAACTTATGGGAAAGTAAGCCGCAGCCAGCCCATGCCGCGCCTTGCGCCCCACTTTTCACGCGTTTTTCGGCAAACGGCTGACACACTGTGGATTGCCAAACATCTTTTCGCTTTTCTAAGACTTTGGTTTCCTGGTGTTTGCAAAGGCGAAAATTATGTCTGATGTAGTTTGAATTATGTCTGATATAATTTTTCCTGTGTCCTATGTAGTTTTTCCCACGTCTGATGTTGTTTTCGCGCCTTTGCGCATCCCCCCGTCCGCTTTGCACAAACAGCGGGCGAAAATGCAATCTCATGGAAAATTTGTAATTTTGCATTATTGAACTCATAAAACCATATCATGACGGAAACAGACAACCGCACCCCACTGCTGGGCATGACACCGGCGGAAATGCGCACCGTGGCCGAGGAATGCGGAATGCCGCGCTTCGCCGCACGGCAGATGCTTGACTGGATATACAAGAAAGGTGTCAGGACGGTCGGGGAAATGACCAACCTCAGCAAGAGTTCACGCGAAAAGCTTTCCGAAAGCCATTGCGTGGGGGCAAGAGAATACGTTGACGTGCAAGACTCACGCGACGGCACAAGGAAGTTCCTCTTCCCCGCATCGTGCGGCGGGCTGGTGGAGACCGTTTACATCCCCGA
>CAKRMO010000347.1 GCA_934364765.1 uncultured Bacteroidaceae bacterium
GTTTATGAAGTTTCCGTAAACTGCCACCAGCTCGTTGTTGTTGCGCGCCTGGAAGTCTTTCCACGTAAAGTTGTTGTCCTTTGTTTCGGGGGCGTTTGCCGTAAGCACGTAGCGCATCACGTCCTGCTTTCCGGGGAAGTCCCTCAGATATTCGTCGAGCCACACAGCCCAGTTGCGCGAGGTTGATATTTTGTCGTCCTCGAGGTTGAGGAACTCGTTTGCCGGCACATTGTCGGGCAGGATGTAGCTCCCTTCCGCCTTGAGCATTGTGGGGAACACTATGCAGTGGAACACTATGTTGTCCTTGCCTATGAAGTGTATGAGGCGTGTTGAGGGGTCTTTCCACCATTTCTCCCACGAGTCGGGCAGCAGTTCCTTGGTGTTTGAGATGTAGCCTATGGGTGCGTCGAACCACACGTAGAGCACCTTGCCCTCCGCGCCTTCCACGGGCACCGGTATGCCCCAGTCGAGGTCGCGGCTCACGGCCCTGGGCTGCAGCCCCATGTCGAGCCAGCTCTTGCACTGCCCGTAAACGTTGGGCCGCCATTCCTTGTGTTCCTGCAATATCCACTTCTCCAGCCAGCTCTGGTATTTGTCAAGCGGCAGATACCAGTGTTTTGTTTTTTTGAGCACGGGTTTTGACCCGCTCACTGCACTCTGGGGGTTGATAAGCTCTTGCGGCGAAAGCGTTGAGCCGCAGTGCTCGCACTGGTCGCCGTATGCCTTGGGGTAGTGGCAGTGGGGGCATTCGCCTGTGATGTATCTGTCGGCAAGGAAGGTTTTCGCCTCCTCGTCATAGTATTGCTCGCTCTCTTTCTCTATGAACACGCCTTTGTCGTAAAGGGTGCGGAAAAAGTCGGAGGCAACTTTTTGGTGCGTCTTTGATGTTGTGCGCGAGTATATGTCGAATGAGATGCCGAACTCCTTGAACGAGTCCTTTATTATCTTGTGGTATCTGTCGCACACGTCCTGCGGGGTGCATCCTTCCTTTTTTGCGCGGAGCGTTATGGGCACACCGTGTTCGTCGCTGCCGCATACGAACAGCACGTCGCGCTTCTTGAGGCGCATGTATCTCACGTATATGTCGGCGGGTACGTAAACGCCCGCCAGATGGCCTATATGCACGCCGCCATTGGCGTAGGGGAGTGCTGCGGTTACGAGGGTGCGCTTGAAGTTGTTTTGTTCCATTCCTGTTTGCTTTTATGTATGCAAAGTTAACTAAAATCACGTGAATTGTGGGGGCGCGGAAAAAAAAGCTTGCTTGGCATTGAAGTTGCGCCATATCATGGCGTTCCGCCTTTCCGCCGCTTTGAAAAGAAAACGTGCGGGCAGAATGCAGTTTTCGCCAGCCACAACGCTTTGCCATTCACCTGTCATGTCTTTGGCATGAACAATGAAAATGGCGGTACGCGGATTGCGCCCGTATTTTTATCAGACATGGGAAAAACTACGTCCTATGCAGGAAAAATTATGTCTGATATAATTCAAATTACATCAGACTTTTTTCCGCCCACCTGCAACGTCCAGGAAACCAGATTCTTACAGGAATGTTCCGGAAAGGGCTTTGCCGCTGGTTCATAGGCATTTGCCGTTTTTGCCGCAAAACGCGCTTTAAGGGTATGAGATGGGGAAACGCAAATGTCGGAGCTTGATTTTGCACGGAGGGTTATGGCACAAAAAGAAAGTCTTGCAAGTTTACATTTGCAAGACTTTCTTATGAAAGCGCTTCAAGATGGACTTGAACCAACGACCCCCTGATTAACAGTCAGGTGCTCTAACCAACTGAGCTATTGAAGCA
>CAKRMO010000348.1 GCA_934364765.1 uncultured Bacteroidaceae bacterium
CAGCGCTTCTTGTCGCGCAGCACATAGTCGGCGCAGCGCCCTATGAAGATGCACGAATGCTCGCCGGCGATTTTCCTAATTGTCTCGCTCTGTATGCGGAACAGCGTCTCCTCACTTATGGGATTGCCGTAAATGTCGCCGCTTCCCACGAAGGGTATGAAGTTTGAGAAAAACGAGCGCGTGCCCTGCTTTTTCTCGTCGGAGTTCTCGAAGTTGCCCGCGTCTATGCCGCTTTCCTTTGCGGCGCGCCTAATTAGTTCGTTGTCATAGCAGGTTATGCCGAACATTCCGGCGAGTCTCAGGCCTATTTCCTTGCCTCCGCTGCCAAGCTGGCGGCCTATGTTTATGACGAAAGTGTCGTTTTCCATTTTCCCGGAGTTATATTTCTGTTTGCAGTTTTGAGTTTTCAAGTTTTTCGCGCATTTTGAATTTGCGCATATGGTATATCAGCACCACCGCCGCCGTTATAGCCGATGTTCCGTCGGCAAGCGGCACGGAATACCACACTCCCTCGAGTTTGAAGAACCGTGGGAGTATCAGCAGGGCGGGGACAAGGAACAGCAGCTGGCGCGTCAGCGACAGGAATATGCTTATGCCGGCCTTGCCTATGCTTTGGAAAAATCCCGTCGCCACCATCTGGAAGCCTATCACCGGCACCACGAGGTTCATTACGGTGAGTGCGTGGGCCGCCTCCTTGAGCAGTTCGGGGTCTTTTGTGAACGCGCTTGCCACCGGCGTGGAGGCGAAGACGCTTATTGCGAACCCGAAAAGCCAGATGGCGGTGGAGAGGATTATGGCGTATTTAAGCACCTGGTTGAGCCGCGCGAAATGTTTCGCGCCGAAGTTGAAGCCCGCAATGGGCTGCATGCCCTGGTTAATGCCTATGACCACCATCACGAAGAAGAACGACAGGCGGTTGGCTATGCCGTATGCCCCCACCGCCACGTCGCCGCCGTAGATTACGAGCTGGCGGTTTATGATTATCACCACAAGGCAGGCGCAAAGGTTTATGAGGAACGGCGAAAGCCCAATGGAGAGGCTTCCCGCCACTATGCGCCTTTCAAGGCGGTATGTGCCGCGCCGCAGGTGGATAAGCTCGTTGGGGTTGGAAAACAGCTTTATCTGCCATATCAGCACTATTAGCTGCGAGAGCACTGTGGCGAGCGCCGCGCCGCGTATGCCGAGGTGGAGAACGAAGATGAACAGCGGGGCGAGCACAATGTTCACAACCACGGTCATTATTGTGGCCTTCATGGCCTTGCGCGGCTTGCCCGATGCCCGGAGCATGGCGTTGAGCCCGAGAAACAGGTGGGTGAACACGTTGCCTATAAGCACAATCACCATGAAGTCGCGTGCGTAGGGCAGGGTGTAGTCGCTCGCGCCGAAAAACCTCAGTATCGGGTCGAGGAACACCAGCATCACCACGCCGAGGCCTATGCCGATGATGCAGTTGAGCGTTACAACGTTGCCGAGTATCCGCGCCGCGAAGTTGTAGTCCTTCTCGCCGAGCTTCACCGACAGCAGCGTGCTGCCGCCAACCCCCACCATTGCGCCGAACGCCGCCGAGAGGTTCATTATGGGCAGGGTTATGGCAAGCCCCATTATGGCACCCGCGCCAACACCCTGGCCTATGAATATGCCGTCGATGATGTTGTAGAGCGAAGATGCCACCATGGCGACGATTGCCGGGATGGCGTATTGCAGCAAAAGGCTGAACACGGGCTTCTCGCTGAGTTCTGTAAGCAGTTTCTTGTCTGTAGTCATTTTTCTGTTTTTTCAGGTGCAAAATTACTC
>CAKRMO010000349.1 GCA_934364765.1 uncultured Bacteroidaceae bacterium
TAAAAATGACCTGGAAAGCGAATGACACTTAACAGACTGTTGGGATTTAATCCCGAAACAATGAAGGTGAGGACGGTAATAGTTGCGGGCTCGACCACGTTCTTCACCATGAGCTATATACTTGCCGTAAATCCGATGATACTTAGCGCGACGGGAATGGACAAGGCGGCGGTGTTCACGGCAACGGCCGTGGCTTCGGCAATAGCCACCCTGCTGCTCGCGTTTATGGCAAAGCTGCCTTTTGCGCAGGCTCCGAGCATGGGCTTGAACGCATTTTTCGCATTCACGCTGTGCCAGGGCATGGGCTTCACGTGGCAGCAGTCGCTGGCGGCGTTGCTCGTCGAGGGTCTGCTGTTTCTCCTCATTACGTTCTTCAATGTGCGCGAGTTGATATTGAAAAGCATCCCCACCAACCTGCGCTACGCCATTTCGGTTGGGATAGGGATGTTCATAGCCTTTATAGGTCTGAAGAATGCCGGCATAATTGTCGCCAATCCAGCCACGTATGTGGGGCTGGGCAAGTTCACGCCAACTTCGGTTCTCGGCATAATCGCCATTGTGTTGAGCGGAGTGCTTATGGCGCGGAAAGTCAAGGGCTCGCTGTTCATTGGCATAGTCATAGCCACGGTGGCGGGCATTCCGCTTGGCGTTACGCAGGTTTCCGAGGGCTGGCTGCCTGTGAGCGCGCCCAACTCGCTTGACCCGGTTTTCTGCAAGTTCGATTTTTCGGGACTTTTCAATTTCAGAATGTTTGTGGTGATATTCTCGTTGCTGCTCGTGAACATATTCGATACAGTCGGCACGCTTGTTGGGCTTGCCGACAAATCGGGGATAACCCGTCCCGACGGCACAATCCCGCGTGTTAAGGAGGCGATGATGAGCGACGCCATCGGCACGACGTGCGGCGCGTGTCTCGGCAGCTCAACAATCACTACATACGTGGAGAGCGCATCTGGAATGGCAGAGGGCGGCAGGAGCGGGCTTACCGCCTTTGTGGTGGGGGTGCTGTTTCTCGTCTCCCTGTTTCTTTCGCCGCTGTTCCTCCTCATTCCCGGCGCGGCAACAAGCGGCGCACTCGTCATGGTGGGCGTGCTTATGATTGGCTCGGTGAAGAACATTGAGCTTAACGACATATCCGAGGCTTTCCCGGCTTTCATCACGATGATAACGATGGTGCTTTGCTACAGCATTTCCGACGGCATTTGCCTCGGCATCCTCAGCTATGTGCTCGTAAAGCTGTGCACGGGAAAGTACAAACAGGTAACGCCCACGCTGCTGGTGTTGTCGCTGCTCTTTGTGCTGAATTTCATTTTTGGCTGAAAGGCATATTAGGCGCAGCCAAACTCTTCGAGAAACTGCAAGTGCCGCGAAATTACGCAACACGCTGATTTGCAGGAAAATGCGCGTCAAGATAATGACTGCTGTAAGTTGTTGTTTTTCAGATGCTTGAAAGTGGCAAAAAAAGGTCTGATGTAGTTTGAATTATGTCAGACATAATTTTTCCTGCATAGGACATAGTTTTTCTTATATCCGATGTAGTTTTCGGGGTGTTTTGAAATGAATGCGCGATTATGTTTTTTGCATCAATTGTAGGGGCGGTGGCAACCGCCCTTTACGCCACCGCATGAACCGCACCGCAAACCGCCGCTGCAACATCGTAAATCCGCGCAATTTAGGGCGTATGCAATACGCCCCAACAACAATGCAAAATGCTGGTTAATTGCTTGCTGCGTAATTATATGGTATGTTGCATACGCTTAAAACGGCATTTGTTTTTCCGCGTGGTGCGAAAGG
>CAKRMO010000350.1 GCA_934364765.1 uncultured Bacteroidaceae bacterium
GACGAAGAATATAATAAACTAATAATAAATTAAAAACATGATTGTAGTACCCGTAAAAGAAGGCGAAAACATCGAAAGGGCTTTGAAGAAATTCAAGCGTAAATTTGAAAAGACAGGCGTGGTGAAGGAATTGCGCAGCCGTCAGCAGTTTAACAAACCTTCTGTAGTTCGCCGTTTGAAAAAAGAGCACGCTGTTTATATCCAAAAGCTCAATAGCGAAAAAGAGGATTAATCCCGCGCTTTCTTATACATAAAGATATAAGAGGAAAATAAATTCCCGAAGATGCTTGCGTCTTCGGGAATTTTTGTCTAAATTCGTTGCGTGAACCAACGGCGTGGCGAATTTATGTATATAGAGGAATTTTGCGATTATCTGAGGTATGAACGTAACTATTCCGCGCTTACGGTTGATAACTACGGGCGGGATTTGCGGCTCTTCGAGGAATTTGTGCGCACGGCGTGCGGGACGGGCGGCGATGACGGCTTCCGTCATGCAGACGCAGCCGAAAAGCTGATACGCCGCTGGATGGTCTCAATGCTTGAGGCGGGAAATTCGGCGGCTTCCGTGAACAGGCGTTTGAGTGCGCTGCGCAGCTATTTCAAGTTTGCCCTTGCAAAAAAACTGTGCGTGGCAGACCCCACGGTTCGCATAGTGGGACCTAAAAAAACAAAGGCGTTGCCATATTTCATGAAAGAGAAAGATATGGAGCGGCTGCTTGACGACATGAATTTCCCCGACACCTTTGAGGGGATGAGAAACCGTTTGATATTGGAAATGTTTTATGACACCGGTATGCGCCTTTCGGAACTGACATCGCTTGATTGCTCCGACATGGACAGGAGCGGGAAAAGGGTGAAGGTTACAGGGAAAAGGGACAAGCAGCGCATAATTCCCCTTGCACCGCAATTGCTCGCGCTTGTGGAGGCTTACCTGCAAAAACGTGCGGCGGCGGTTGGATGCGATGGCGGCGCGTTGTATGTTGACGCAAAAGGAAAGCGCCTCTCCAATTCGCGGGTGAGGAAAATCGTGAACGAGGAACTGTCGCTTGTAACAACGATGAAGAAACGTTCCCCCCACGTGCTGCGCCACTCCTTTGCAACGGCTATGCTGAACCACGGCGCGGACATAGAGGCGGTGAGAAAGCTGCTCGGGCACGAGAGCCTTGCCACGACGGAGATTTACACCCATACCTCTATGGAGGAGCTTAAGAAGAATTATCAACTAGCCCATCCAAGGGCCTAAAAAGATATGATTATGGAGATAAAGGTGAAATCAATCCATTTTGATGCAAACGAAAAGCTGCACGAGTTCATTGAGAAGAAAGTCTCAAAGTTGTCAAAGGCAAGCGGTTCAGAGGGAACTGCCGAGGTGGTGCTGAAAGTGGTGAAGCCCGAAACCGCCAAGAACAAGTCCACAGGTGTGCGTCTGTCCATGCCTAACGGCGAACTGTTTGCCGAGAAAACGTGCGACACTTTTGAGGAGGGCGTTGACCTTTGCGTCGATGCTTTGCAGCGCCAATTGGCAAAGTACAAGGAAAAACAGCGCGGATATTAAAAAAAACGCCCCAAAAATTTTGCAGTTAGAATTTAATAAGTAACTTTGCAGCCGTTTCGGGAACAGTGCGATTGCCGGGACGGCTGCAATTTGCAGTCTGGTTTATCGAAAAAGGGCAAGTTCCAGAGTGGCCAAATGGGGCAGACTGTAAATCTGCTGGCTTACGCCTTCGGTGGTTCGAATCCGTCCTTGCCCACACAGGACAAAGATGTAATTGCGGAAATAGCTCAGTTGATAG
>CAKRMO010000351.1 GCA_934364765.1 uncultured Bacteroidaceae bacterium
GTAAGGTCGGTGTCAACGCCCTCCATGTTGGTTATCTGGCTTGCGTCGATGTAGCCGCGCTGACCGATGACTGCCGTCTCAGTGTCGCCGATGGAAATCACGGAGTCGGCCTTCAGGATGCCTGCGTTTGCGGGCAGCTTGGTGTAGTCGAGCGTTCCGATGATGCCGTTTGCAGCCTTCACTTCGGTTGTGAAGTCGTATGCGAGCGGCAGGAACATCCTTGTGCCTTCATCGCCGTCGTTATACTTGGTAACGTCGCCGGCAACAACAATCATGGGTTCTCCGGCCTCGAACGAGAGCTTGTTGTAGAGAAGCAGCTTGCTGCCGTCCTCCGAGATGCCCTTTATGCCGTAGGTGGCGATTTCGTTGTCGGTGTTGAGGTCGGAAATCTTTTCGCTGCTGTACTCGTAGGGAAGCGTTATTACCATTGCGGTGTTGTTGCGTATGGTGATTTCGCCGAATTCTATTTCGTTGTCGTCAACAGGCTCGAAGTCCCAAGCCGAAGGAGAGTCGGCCGTTCCTTCCCATGACAGCAATATCTTGCGTCCGTCTGCGTGGATGGGCGTATTCCAAGTGTTTGCCGCATCGAGGCAGGTGATGTTGAACTGTCCGCTCTTGAGCAATGCGAGCTTGTAGGGCACGGGGGTTGCCGACATTCCGGCAGCGCCGTCGTGGTTGGAGGTTACGCCGAGGTATGTGCCTGTTGCGCGGTTTTGGAGCGCGTAGGTGTTTGCCTCTTCGTTGCCTTCAATCTTCACAAGTTTCCACATTGAATAGGGGTCAACAGGCACGCTGTCGGAAACCGTCCCGCTTGTGTGGTCGTAGCCGCCCCATGTTACGGCGTTCTTCTGACCGTCCCAGTAAGCCGCTTTTGTTGCGTTGGCGTGCGGGGCCATTATCACGTTGCCGTAGTTGAAACGGTCGTAGATGCTGTTGCTTGTGCCGCCGTCGCCGTCAGGGGCATAGCCCGGGCGTTGATTTTCGCGGTTGGAGAGGTAGTACCATGTGCCGGCTGCGGGCATCTTCTGCTGGCTCTTGTAGAGGTCGAACGCAGCGTTGAGGTCAGCAAGGCGTTCGTTGAGGTCTGCCTGCTGCGGTTTGTCGTGGTCATACTCCTCTGCCGTCTCTATTGCAAGGTTGATGGCTTCAAGCTCATCTGGCTCCACGTCGCCCCATTGGCCTTCGTCGGAGAACTTGGCAATGTATTTCCTGACTTCCTCAATCTTCTTGTCGAGCGGGGCGGTCTTGGGTGTGAGCGCGTCAACCTGTGCGGTGAGTTCCACCATTTTGTCAACGTCCTCCTGGGTTACAGTGCCGTCTGCAAGCTTTGTCTTGGCATCGTTGATGCGTGTGTTGAGCTCGTCAGCGAGTTCTTTCAGCCCTTCAATATAGTTGTACGGGTCGTTTTCTGCTTCGTGGGTGATTTTGTAAACCTGGAACTCGCCGATAGTGTACATCATGCACGCCTGCGGAACGATGGTGCTCCTCACAACGAAGCGGATGTAGCGGTAAGGCTGGTCAAGATCCCTCACGGGGTAGTACAGGTAGCGTCCGGTGCTGTTCATGTTTGCGTCTTCCGGCTCTATGTAGGACGTGATGTCTTTGTAGTTGCCCACATGAGTCCAGTCTTCCGCATTGAATGCCTCCACGCCGGCAACGTTAGCGTCGTTGGTTGCGTAGATGTCGATGTTGTTCCAGCATTCCTTCCAGCCCCAGTCGTTGTTGCGGAGGCCGAAGTAGAACTCGAAGTTGTCAACGGGGTTGCTGCGG
>CAKRMO010000352.1 GCA_934364765.1 uncultured Bacteroidaceae bacterium
GGAAAGCGTATTCGCCCGCGAGCTTGGAAAACCAGCCCTCCCGCAACGCCGCATCCATGTATTTGGACGGGACAGAGTCTTTGTCGAGCAGCCCCGCCTGGCCAAGGAACATCGCCTCCACCTGAAAGGGATTGTCGCGGTGCTTCCCCACTGCGCTTAGCGGCACATTGTACGCCCATTCCTCGAAAGCGTCGCCGTTCACTCCGAAACCGAAATTGCGCGCCACGGTTACGAAGCACACTTTCTCCCAGTCGTGTCCGCAGCGGCACAGACAGTCGTATATCCGCGCCACCTTTGCCTCGAGGCGTTCCACATGGAGCGACGACAACCAGCCGCTTACCTTTATCTCCGGCAGGTTGCCCACATTGCGCCAGCATGGCGGAAAGCGTTCCTCGCGGCTGAGTTCGGAATAGTTGTCCTCCACATATTTCGGCACACGCATTATAAACTGCGGCAGCTGTCTGCCGTTGCAGTCGTACACTTCGGTGTCGGCTTCCGAAACCACGTGCAGCACTACGTTGGCATACTTCGGGTCTTTGTCGTGTCCGTGCCTTGCCCAGTCGCTGCTTTTCGTGTGTATCTCCACATTTCCCGCAAGTTCAGTCCCGCCTATTCTCACCACGCCTCCAAGGAAGTCCGGCCCGGCGTCATGGTTGTGCACGCCGGGGGTTATTATTTCAAGGGGCACGCCATGGGTTGTCTCAAGCCCTGCGGCGGGATAAAGCCTGTTTTGCCATGTGTAGTGCAGAAGTCGCTCCATTTTTGCCTTTCTTTAATCTGGCAAAGGTAATACTTATTTCCGAATCCTGCACACCTGTCCTGCAACGCATTCCGCCTTTCCTTGTCAGATTTTGTCGGCCGACACTATGCCGTGCATCACGGCGTATATGGCGAGCGTCGCCACTGATTTTGCGTGCAGCTTCTCCATTATGTTCCTTCGGTGGGTTATCACGGTGGTGAGGCTTATGTTCAGCCGATCGGCAATTTCCTTGTTGATATGCCCCATTACAAGTTCGCGCAAAACCTCCACCTCCCTCGGGGTCAGCTCCTGCGGCCTCACCGCTCCGGCGGCGTTGCGCCTCACCCCTTCCGGCAGCCTGCGCCCTCCGCCGTGGGCCATCTGCTCCATTTTCAAGAACTCGCGCAACAGCGAGCGGCTGTCGAGAGTGGCGTCGAGCGTGCGGAAACACGCGGGGATAACAGGATGATCCCCGCCCTCGGTTACAACAATGGTCTTGTGGCACAGGGGCATGAAGAAGTCGCGGTTTTCAACAAGGACACCTGCGGATATGAAAAAATGGAAAAACGCGGAAACCTGCGGCCCGCGTATTTCACCCATGCTGTTGAACACGCACACCTCGGCCATGGGCATCACGCTCTCTATAAGCGATGCGAGCCCGTTTGCGGCAAGCGTATTGCGGCTCACAACGGCTATCTGCGGCCTCATTCCCAAACTATGTTGCTCCTCCATTGCACGTTTTTGCTGTGGAATGCAAAATTACGCTTTTCCGTCCGTTTTTCGGGAAGGTTACACCGCAACAAATTTCCCAAAGCATATTAATTGTCCCTTATTTTTCGCATACCATAAAAACCACATCGGACATAGGAAAAACTGCATAGGACGTAGGAAAAATTATGTCTGATATAATTCAAATTACATCAGACCTTTTTTTGCCGTCTGCAAACATTTGAAAAACAAAAAGTTACAAAGGTAATTCTGCTTCAATCCAAACATTTGGCATTCAGACGGTTATCCCATTTCCAA
>CAKRMO010000353.1 GCA_934364765.1 uncultured Bacteroidaceae bacterium
ATTCCAGGGAGGATGTGCGCAAGCTCGAAAAGCTCATGGAGTGGAAACCGCTTGCCGAGCAGGACATCGGGAGGCAGCTTTTGCGGGCCACGTCGAGTTACGCCGAGAGCACGGTGTGCCGGCGGAAAATGCTACTGCACTACTTCGGCGAGGAGTACGGCAAGGACAACTGCGAGAACTGCGACAACTGCCTGCATCCCCAGACAAGGGTGGACGCAAGCGGGGAACTTCTCAACGTGCTGCTCACGGTGAAGCTCACAAAGGAGAATTTTAAGGACGATTACATAAAAGACGTGCTTCATGGGCGCGAGACGGAGGAGACTCTCGCCCGGCATCATGACAGACTTGAAACTTTCGGAATCTGCGAGGACGAAGACGACAGGACGCTCAACGCCGTGATAAGCCAGGCGGAGCTTTCGGGATACCTCGAAAAGAACGTGGAGGACTACGGTGTTCTGAAACTTACGGAGAAAGGACGCAGGTTCATTAAAAAACCAACAGAGTTTATGGTTACAAAAGACAACGAATTTAACGAAGAAGAAACAGACGCTGCTGTGCACGACGGCGGGGCGAATGCCGTTGACCCGGCACTCTACCAGATGCTGTGTGATTTGAGGAAGGAACTTTCGGCAAAACTTGACATCCCGCCATACGTAATATTCCAGGACCAGTCGCTCGAGGCTATGGCCACTATTTACCCTGTAACCACAGAGGAACTGCAGAACATCCCCGGAGTGGGGGCGGGCAAGGCGCGCCGCTACGGCAAGGAGTTCTGCGAGCTCATCAAGCGGTGGTGCGAGGACAACGAGATAGAAAGGCCCGAGGACATGAGGGTACGTATGGTGGCCAAGAAGTCGAAGGTGAAGGTGAACATCATTCAGGCAATAGACAGGCAGGTTGACCTTAACGACATTGCCATGGCAAACGGGCTTGAGTTCACGGAACTTCTTGACGAGATGGAGTCGATTGTGTATTCCGGCACACGCATTAACATCGACTACTTCCTTGTGGAGAATATGGACGATGACAGGATAGACGACATTTACTCATATTTCAAGAGTTCCGAAACCGATTCGATTGACGAGGCGATGGACAACCTTGACGAGGATTACAGCGAGGAGGAGATAAGGCTTGTGAGAATCAAGTTCATCTCCGAAATGGCAAACTGACAGGCATAAAGCGTAAGGCCCTGCGTCCCGCCCGGTGCGGATGCGGGGCTTTTTGTGCCATTTTGCGCGTGTTTCTGCCCCGCGAGGTGCAAAAATGGCGCAACTGCCGCCGTGTTTTGCGCAAAAACGCTATCTTTGCCGCTGTTTGCCGAATGTGCAGGGCCTTTGGCGTTTATGGCTTTGCCGTCAAATGGCAGGAAAACAGGAATGGGCAGCAACAAGAACAGCATACCGGTTTTGGACGGGCTAAGGCGCGCTGACGTGGAGTCGGCGTGCATGACCTTGAATTTCGCCATGGTGGTGTGGTTTCTGCTCACACGCTCGAAGGAGGTTATAGCGAACCTGCATTTTTTCGACATGCTGTCAATGGTTACGATCAACGTTTACGGCTCGCGCTATTGCGATTACCTGTTCTACAACATTTCAAGCAAACTCATCTGGCTCCCGCTTATATTGTCGATAGTCTGCGTGGTGATGACGGGCTGCAAGAGCAAAGCCCGTGCGGTGGCGCTGATAGTAGCCAGCGTGGCGGTGGTTGCGCTTTGCGACCAGGTTTCGGGGGTGATAAAGCGCATTGTGGAGCGTCCCAGAC
>CAKRMO010000354.1 GCA_934364765.1 uncultured Bacteroidaceae bacterium
ATGTCGGGATGCCCCGGCAAGCGGTCGCTGTTCAGGCGGTAGCGGAAGCCGCACGCAAAAAGGTACTTTCTCACCACAATCTCGGGCTTTGTGTTGCGGCTGCGTATGGCGGCCATGCAGCGGTGCCGTTGCTGCGGCGTGAGCTTGTCCATTGCCGCCGTGTGCTATTTGACCACCGCCTGATAGCCTTTGATGTAGGTCTCGCCCCCAGAGCTTACAGCGTAATACGGCTCGTATGAAATTTTGTTCGCCCCTGCTATGTGTCGTCCTGTTTCCGCAACCACGAGATCCACGCTTACATCGAGTGCGCCCTTGCCCACTTTCTCGGGGGAATAGAATGCGAATTTGCACAAATTATATGCGCCATAGGGATTGCTGTCTCCCTCCCCGAAAGCCCATGGAGCAGTTTGCCACGGCGTAGTTCCGCCATAGGCGTACCATGCGTCGCAATATTGGTTCCAGCCGCCCCCGCTCTTTTTGAGCATACAGGTTTTGAGGAAAAGCAGCCCTTGCAGCCGGCATCCGTACTGGTTTTCGCTTTGTGTTCCCAATATGCTTCCCTTGCACCACGCTCCGTATGGGAATTGCGGATTGCTCGAAGTGTACGTGCCAAGATACTTTGCGCCGGTGAAGCGGAAGGAAGGTTTTTGGTCGTATTTGAGTTCTATCGGCACAGGCTCGCCATAGGCGGTCTTGAAGTCGCTAAGGTTGTAGTCGGTTGTGTATTCTATGTAGGAGCAAACGGTGTAGTCGCCGTCGGTAACGGCTGTAAGGTTGTTGTAGTCGATGAACATTTCATTTTCGTCCACCGAAAAGTTTTGCGTCGATGTGGCGGAAGTTATGTTGCCCGAATTTTGGCCGTCGCTCTCGGAAATCATGGAAAACTTGTGGAAGCTTTGCCCCGAACGGAATATCACAAGTCCCCAGTCGCGTATGGCTGTGATGTTCTTGTTGGCGTATGCGTTGCAGGTGGCGTTGAACTCGAACTGGAAGTTCACCGTTTTGTTTTCGTAGCATTCGTTGTCGTGTGAATAAGTTGCCTCGCAGCCCGACCCGGTTTGCCTGAAGGTGAAATCCACGTCCGACACCGCCAGGGGAACAGTCTCGCCGTGCCGCACGAAGTCGCAGCTGAGCTTGAACCGTTCCTTGCCGAGGAAGTCAAGGTCGGAAATAAGATAGGGGCGCAGCTTTATGCGGTCGCCGGTGGGGTAGATCACGAGCGTGTATTGCACACGGTAGCCACTTTTTTTGCCTACAAGGATTTCGCCAGAGCGCACATCGGTGCGGTTGTACCACGGATCTACCACATCGCGTGCCAGCACCCCGCAATAAACATCGTTGTTGTAGTTATATTGCCCACACACACCCATTTCCGTATGGTTCTGCGTTATTTGGTTCGGGATGTTGTTTGCCCCCTCTATCTCCACCGTTACGTTGTATCCGCCGTCGCTGCGTTTCTTCACGTCGGTTATCTTTATGCCGGCGTTTCCGTAGAGAAATTCCTGCACTTTGGACACCTGCGCCTCGTATTCCTGGGCTGCCCAGCCCAAAGGCAGTGTGGCGGCACTGGCAGAAGAGCCGGCCGTCTTGCTGATGCCGGCTGTCAGGATGGTGAGCGAGGCTTTCACCCATTTCTCATCGTGCATGTCCTCTGTGAAGTTGCACGCGGTGAGCAGGTCGTCAAGGTGCGGGATGTTTTTTGTGAGCAGCTTCTCAATCATCGATTTCGTCCAGTCTCCCAACACGCCTTTCGTA
>CAKRMO010000355.1 GCA_934364765.1 uncultured Bacteroidaceae bacterium
GCCTTGGGGTCGATAACATACACCGGCACCGTGCGCGGCACATAGTTTATAAGCCCTGCGGCGGGATAAACATTGAGCGAAGTGCCTATCACGATGAATATGTCGGCCGTGCGTGCCTCGGCGACAGCCTCCTCCATTTTCGGAACGGCTTCGCCAAACCACACGATGTACGGGCGCAGCAGCGAGCCGTCGGCGGCCTTTGCGCCTTGGGGCACCACCGCCTCGCCCTCACCAAGCGTGCGGATGAAGTGGGGGTTCTCGGGGTCGCGGCTCGACGTAACCTTTGTCAGCTCCCCGTGAAGGTGTATCACCCTTGACGAGCCGGCGCGCTCGTGCAGGTTGTCAACGTTTTGTGTAACCACCACAACCTCGTAGTCGTTTTCGAGCCTCGCCAGAAGCCTGTGCCCCTCGTTGGGCTGCGCCGTGAAAAGCTGCCTGCGCAGCCCGTTGTAGAAATCCGTAACAAGTCCGGGGTCGGCGTCCCAACCCTCCGGCGTGGCAACCTGCTCCACAGGATAGTTCTCCCACAGCCCGCCCGAATCCCTGAACGTGCTGAAACCGCTCTCCGCACTCATCCCCGCGCCGGTGAGAACCACTATCTTTTTCCTTTCCATACAGTTGATTATTATACCATATACAAAGATATATTAAAAATTCGGCGCGCCCTTGCCTTACATGGAATAAAAGTAGTACATTTGCGTATTAAACACCGAGCATTGATGCCCGTAGAGGCTGTATGCTCCTAAAACAAATATATGAACAAAGTTAGTTATGCACTGGGGCTGGGCATAGGCAGGCAACTGCAAGACCTGTGCGGGGAAGACCTGAGCCTCGAGGATTTCGCCCAGGCGGTGAAGGACATCTACACAGGCGGCAAGCTCGCCATAGACGAGATAGAGGGACAGCAAATGGTCATTGAATACCTGCAACGCAGGGACGCAGAGAAAAAGGCGGAACAGGCGGCAGCCGGAGAGGCGGCGAGAAAGGCAGGGGAGGACTTCCTCAGGGAAAACGCAAAGAAAGAGGGAGTGGTCGTGCTTCCCAGCGGGCTGCAATACCAGGTTGTGAAGGAAGGCACGGGACGCTCGCCAAAAGCCACCGACAACGTGAAGTGCCACTACGAGGGCACGCTGATTGACGGCACGATGTTCGACAGCTCCAAGAAGCGCGGCGAACCCGCAACGTTCCCCCTCAACGGAGTGATAAAGGGATGGACAGAGGGCGTGCAGCTCATGAAGGAGGGCGCGGTTTACAAATTCTTCATACCCTACAGCCTGGCATACGGCGAAAACGGCGCGGGAAGCGCAATACCCCCATACGCGGCGCTGATATTCGAGGTGGAACTCATAGAGGTGCTCTGAATTTAATACGACAATAACAATAGCAAAACAAAATAGAAATGAAAAAAATCATTATCATGGCTGCCGGAGCCGCGATGCTTCTTGGCTCGTGCAACAACGGCGGCGCTCCCAAGGCAAACCTCAAGACCGAAGTCGATTCAGTTTCATACGAAGTGGGGCTTGCCAACTCCCGTGGCATGAAAGACTATCTCTCGCAGCGTCTCGGCGTTGACACGGCATACCTCGACGACTTCATAAAAGGCGTAAAGGACGGCGCACAGGCAGGAGAGGACAAAAAGAAAACGGCATACTACGCCGGCATACAGATAGGCCAGCAGCTCAGCACGCAGATGCTCAAAGGGCTTAACTATGAAATCTACGGCGAGGACAGCAC
>CAKRMO010000356.1 GCA_934364765.1 uncultured Bacteroidaceae bacterium
GGGGATGTGCGCACAATCTTCAGTCCTGCCGTGAAGTTTACGCCTTCCGCCATTCCCAGAGCCTTCATCGGGGCAAGCCCCTGGTCGTGATACATCGCAAGCACCGCATCGAATTTTCTGTATGCGGCGTCGCCGAAGAAACCGTCTGCGGGGTAGGGGCCGAAACAGTTTATTCCCTCTTCGTTGAGTTTCTTTATAGCGGGGGCTATGCTCTCAGCCTCTTCGTTGCCTATAAGTCCGTTGTCTCCGGCGTGTGGGTTGAGCGAAAGCACGGCTATGCGCGGGGCGGAAACAAGGAAGTCCCTGCGCAGCGATGCATGGAGCAGCCGCAGTTTGCGCTCCACAGCCTCTTCGGTTATTGCGCCTGCAACTTCGCTGATGGGCAGGTGGGTTGTAACAAGCGCCACGCGCATTTTGTCGTTCATCAATATCATCAGTGCCTCCTCGCCGTCGGACGCAAGGCGTTGCTGGAGATATTCCGTATGTCCGGGAAAGTGGAATCCCTCCCCCTGTATTGCCGATTTGCATATAGGCGCGGTTACGAGAACGTCGTAAAGCCCTTCGTTGTAGTCCTCAACGGCGCGTTCGAGCGCGAGGTAGGCTGCACGCCCGCTTTCTGCGGTGGGCTGGCCAAGGTCAACTTTCACTTCGTCGTCGAAGCACGAAACAAGGTTCACCTTTCCGTCCGCAGCCTCATTGGCGTTGTTTATGGTGTTGAAGTTTGTGGGCAGGTTCATGGCCTTGCGGTGGAAAATCGCCACGCGGGGTGAGCCGTATATCACGGGGGTGCAGATGTCGAGCATTGCGGGGTCGGAAAACACCTTGAAGATTATTTCGTATCCCACTCCGTTTGTATCGCCATGTGTAATGGCTACACGTATTTTTCTGTTGTCCATATTTGTTTCTGTATAGTTTCAAAACCGCCCTGTGAAGTTCCGGTTTTGTATGTTGCCGATGTTTCCGGTGTAAATTTACGTATAATATCGCTCACGGCGTATGTCCGTGCGCTTTTAATTGTTTTGTTCCGCGTTGCCGCTTTCGGTTTTACGTTTTGCCGCCAGCATTCCGCAGGCCGCCGATATGTCCTGCCCGCGCGAGCGGCGCAGGGTGGCGTTGAGTCCGCGCCGGCACAGCAGTTCGCAGAAAGCCTCGGCGTCATCGTGGGAGGGGCTTTTGAACTCCCCGCCCTTGTAGGTGTGGAATGGGATTACGTTTACCCTGCAATCCAGCCCTTTCAGCAGCGCGGCGGTGTCGGATGCGTGCTTTGCGGTGTCGTTTTTGCCTTTCAGCAGCACGTATTCAAACGACAGGCGGCGTTGGTGGCTCGTCTCCCTTGCGTGTCCGCCGCGAATGTCGCGGAACTCCTCGCAGGTTTTGAGGAACTTCACCACTTCCGAAGCCTCGTATGCCTTTTCTATGGGCATTATCTCCATGCGCTCCTCATGATATGGCGAATGCAGGCTTATGGCTATGTTGCAGCGGCTTTCGCGTACTATTTTCCTGAGTGCCGGCAGCAGTCCGCAGGTTGAAAGGGTTATTCTCTTCGGGCTCATGCCAAATCCGTCCTCTGCCGTTAGCAGGCCTATGGCCTTTGCCACGTTTTCGTAGTTGTCGAGCGGTTCGCCCTGCCCCATGAACACTATGTTGGTTATCTTCTCCCTTTCGGGGAGGCTGTAAATCTGGTTCAGTATGTCTGCCGTGGACAGCTGCCCCGTATATCCC
>CAKRMO010000357.1 GCA_934364765.1 uncultured Bacteroidaceae bacterium
GTAAGGTGTCCTTTGCCGGTTGCCGCCAAACTTCCGTAGAGGGTAATGGTTGCGCGGCGCGTGTCCGGCACGTTTTTCAGAAAGATTTCGGCGGCAAACGACGGTCCCATTGTGTGGCTTGACGACGGCCCGTGTCCGATTTTGTAGATTTCCTTTATTGTTCTCATCGCTTTTGGCGTTTTGCGGATTATGTCAGTATTCCTGTTTCAATAAACATACGGCGGTAAAATTCCGCCTTTCTTTCCACAGACATTGGGTATGCGCGGCTGGAGCTTGGCATCCTGTAAAATTTCATCTTGCGTCCGTTGGCTGTGAACGGTGTGCTCCCCCCCGTTTTGGGAGTTTCAGCATTTAGTTGCCGCGACAGCTCTTCGGCGGCTTTTCCGCCGGTGGCGCAAACAGCGGAACATAGGGGAATGGGCTTCAGAAGAGAGGCTATGTCGGTTGGAGTTATTATTTCAAGAAATTTGTCGCTTGCATTGTTGTTTAGGCGGTTAATCTCGGTGGCGGTGTCGTAAAGGGCAATGCCTTTTTGGTTCAGCAGCTCCTTTATGGCCTCCAATTTGAACTTTTTGCATGGCGTGTCAACAAAGGCGAGTTTGTCTTCTTTGAAAACAAGCCCCAGGATGCGCCACATGTCGTTGATGAAATTGGGGTAGAAAAAGTCCATGCTCCAGCGTGTGCGCGGCGGAGGGAAGCTGCCGAGCATAAGCAACCGGGAGTTTGCGGGGAGAAACGGTGTAAGAGGATGCTGTTCTACCATTTTTTGAATTTTTCGGGGTATGTGCGCCTGTAATGCCCTTTGGGCATGAAGTTAATGCCGAAATATATGTTTGTCATTGTTATGGCGTTGCTAAGCTGAAAGCGCGATTTGCGGTAAGTGTAGGCGTGAACCACGCTTGAAAGCCCGGCAAAGAAACGGTTGGTGTTCCAAACAAGCCCCACGCGCCCTATAACGTCAAAGTTTATGTTATGGCTTGAGAATATTTGCTTGTGGTCTATGGTCTGCCCCTTTGAGAATTTATAGCCGGCGGCAGGGGAGGCGGAAATTGCAAACAGCCAATTGCGGGCGAAAACCCAATTGTAGGCGTAACCGAAACTAAAACTGTAATCGTAGAAGTCTATTTTGTTAAACTTCAGCTCGTCATAAACTCCTGTGCCTCCGTTTTCGGTGGACTGGAGCGAGGCGGGAAGTTTTGTGTGGTCGAAAGAGAGTTTTTGGTGTGAGATTACAATTCCGGTGTTCCACGACCCGCAGCTTTTTTTCTGCTGTGTGGTCTGGCTGAACGCCGCCGGGTAGGAAAACCTTTTGTGGTTGAAAATGTAGTAGAGGTTAAGACTGTGGGTGTATGTCTTCAGTCCGTCGAAATGCACGTCTCTTACTCTCTTGGTGTTTTCTTTGCCAAAGCCTTTTGTACGGCTTATGTAGAAATCGCCGTTGTTGCTGTTGTGTATGTAGTCAATGCCAATAGTGGAACTGTACAGGCTGATGTTGTATTGCTGGGACTTGTTCGATGTGTTTGTGCGTCCGATGTCAAACTGGTATCCAAGGAACGCCCAGTGCCACCCGATGTACGGGCCGATTTTAAGTCGCGGTTTGGTGGAGAATGTAATCCTCTGCTTTTTGCCGTCTTCGTTTCTGCCGTAAATTGTGTAGAAATTGAACAGGTTGCTTGCCTGTGCCATTGCGGCAAAATTGTAATGGTTTGGCTCTACATACG
>CAKRMO010000358.1 GCA_934364765.1 uncultured Bacteroidaceae bacterium
GCCGTAAGAAACAAGATACTAAAAAGCTATGTGCTTTTGGCAATGAGCGCTACCGAAAGCCTTCCCCAAGTGCTTTTCTCCTATCAGGTGAACACCCCGGAGGCATTTTTGTTCAGGCACGACCAGCGTACGTTCTACACTAATTTCAACAGGCAGTTCTACGATAACATCGGAATTTGGGACGAGGCTTTTCATCAGGCGTTTGAATATGGCGTGAACCAGCGCGAGAACGAATGTTTCCGCGCCATGCGCTTCAAAACCGACTATGCCCTCAATTCCGGCGACATTGGCGTGGCGCGTTTCTATCTGAGGCTGCTTGGCAAAAGCTGCAACAACGGCTCGTTCGTGGCGGAACGCACCAAAAGGCTTGCGGCTCTTGAACGCGCAAAAAACAAGGCAAAGCTTCCGCCATACCGCAGCGACACATTCGTTGGGGCGTACCCCATGGCTTCGGAAATGTTCAGGCTTTTCGAACGCAACATCAAGAGCAAAAAGCTGCTCGACTATGTGCTTTGCAGCCTGTTGCTCAACAAGGAGGTTGAGAAGTTCGGCGTGATTTTCTCGCGGTTCAACCTTTACAAGGATGGCGAAACGCCCCGTGCCTATTCCGAGGCTCTTGCGGCACTGGCTTCCCGCGACCCGCGTGCACGCTCCATAGAGGGCTACAATCCCGACCTTGACAAGTATTTTGCCGATTTTGTGTCGAAGGCAAGGCAAAATCAGGGGGCGGGAGAGTATTCCAACACATACTGGTACTACCTGTTCTTCCGCCAGGTTGACAAAGGGGAGGACGGCGCCAGCTCGAATTGAAAATCATTATTGACATGAAACGGAAAATAATTTATGCAGGTGCTGCGGTGGCGGCGCTTTTGCTGTTCGGGGCGTATATGATGTTCGCCCCGATGCTGAAAGACGGCAATACCGCCTATGTATATGTTGACGGCGACGACACCCGCGATTCTGTTGCGCGGCAGCTTGCTCCCATAGCCCGCTGGCCGCAGCGTTGGGGCGTTTCGCTCATGGCGGTGCTTACGCGCTACGACAGCCATCCGCGCACGGGGCGTTACGCGTTGCGCAAAGGCGAAGGTGCGTTCCGCTTTTTCCGCGCATTGCGCGGAGGCCACCAGTCCCCGGTGGAACTTACCATTCCATCGGTGCGCACAATGGAGGATATGGCCGGTTTTATTTCAAAAAAACTTATGATCGACTCTGTGGCGTTCGTGAAGGCTGTAAAGGACGCAGCCAAAATGGCAGTGCTCGGCGTTGACACGGCAAACGCATACTGCCTTTTCGTCCCAAACACATACGAGGTTTATTGGAACATAACGCTCGACAACTTCCTGCTGCGCATGAAAAAGGAGTCCCAAGCCTTCTGGAACGACATACGTGTGGCAAAGGCAAAGTCCATTCCCCTCACGCCCCACGAAGTGTGCACCCTTGCGTCGATAGTTGACGAGGAGACGGCAAACAACGCCGAAAAGCCGGCCATTGCCGGAATGTACATAAACCGCCTTAAAGCCGGAATGCCGCTGCAGGCCGACCCCACGATAAAGTTTGCGTGGCGCAATTTTGCGTTGCGGCGCATTTATCACGGGCTTCTCGACATCCGCAGCCCATACAACACTTACCGCAACACCGGGCTGCCCCCCGGACCGATAAGGGTGGCAAGCGTGGAGGGCATAAACGCCGTGCTCAATTATGCGCACCACAACTTTATGTAT
>CAKRMO010000359.1 GCA_934364765.1 uncultured Bacteroidaceae bacterium
GCTTACATGGATCAGCCCAAGCACTTCGGCAAGGGTTAAAACCGACGCAAGAATGGCCGTGGAATTTTTCCCCAAAGACGTGCTGCAAAGGACATACAACGAAATATGGCCAAAGATAAATTATGTGGACAAAGACTCCGTTGGTGCAAAGCACTATCGGAGTATCTCGAAATACGGCAACTATTGGGAAAAGGAAGTTGACGCAATAATCGCAGACACGCTAAGCGACAAGGCTTTCAAGTTCAGTGCCTCCTGCATGCGACTTTACTGCCCGCATTCGCGCATCCCAGACATTATGAAGTTCATCAAGGAAAATAAGAACGATGCAAGGCGCATCCCGCTGCTTGAAGCCATGGGCTGGTACAAATATTCCTACCAGGCCCCGGCAATTGCCAAAGTGGCAAAACAGCTTAGCGAAGACTCTTCACAAAGCGAGGCCATGCGCGAGGAGGCTCTCAAGACCTACAACCGCATAATGTGGAACAAACGCTGAAACAAAACATCAAGAACTACATAACAATTTCACCCAACTATATGCACAACAAAGTTATAAACAGCATTCTGACAGCCATTGCGCTTTGCGTCTCACTGCAAACCGCCGCAGCTGTAAAAAGAGGTTTCGCCATTGTGGTTGACCCCAAAAGCTATCAGGAAGCGAAAAGCGAAATAAACGAATACGCCAAGGCCATTGAAGACGTTAACGGTCTTAAAGTGTTTATCGTGCAGGACAAATGGGGCGTTCCCGACTCCATCCGCGCCGAACTAACGCGGCTGCATTTCCAAAAAGCCTTCCCCATTGAGGGCACAGCACTCCTCGGCGACATACCCATTGCCATGATACGCGATGCGCAGCACATGACATCGGCATTCAAGATGAACCAAAGAAACGACAGGCGCGAATCGTCCGTTCCCTCCGACAGGTTCTATGACGATTTGGGGCTGAAATTCCAGTTCCTCGACAAAGATTCCGTGAAGCCCTATTTTTACTACTCACTAAAGGCAGAGTCAAGGCAGTACTTGCGCCCTACAATCTACTCCGGGCGCATACGTCCGACAGATGCTGGCGGAACAAGCCGCTATGAAAAGCTGCGCACATACCTACGAAAGGTTGTGACAGAAAAGCGCAGCAACAACAAGCTGAACCAGATGATCTACTTCAACGGACACGGCTATGTTTCCGGCTCGGTAATGGCGCGCATTGACGAAAAGCTCGGACTTTACGAGCATTTCCCATGGCTTTTGCAGCAGAAAAACGGCATAGGCTACATTTCGCACGACCAACAGCCCGTAACGAAATTCCTTCTCATGAACGAGCTTCAGCGGCTCGAACTCGACTATGCCATCCTCCACCACCACGGCGCACCCGACACGCAATATTTGGACGGACTTCCCGAAGTCAACTCTCCGCAACAGGCAAAGGATTTCATCAAAGCCTACCTACGCGCAAATCTCCACCACGCCGTTGACGACAAAGGCAAGGACAAGGACAGCACCATAACAAAGCTGCTCAAATTCATGGATGTCCCGGCTTCGTGGCTCAGCGATGCCTACGACCCGGAAGTTGTAAAGAAAGATTCCACTGACGATGCAGACGTTGACCTTACCATTGCAGATTTCAAGGTCCACGGCTACAAACCCAACTGCCGCATTGTGATGATTGACGCTTGCTTCACAGGCTCATTCCATCTTGACGACTGCATTGCGAACGAATACATCTTC
>CAKRMO010000360.1 GCA_934364765.1 uncultured Bacteroidaceae bacterium
CTTGTTGACACAACGCCCATAAAAGCAGTGAAAGTTACGTCTGTGAGCGCGGCATTTTGGCGCGGAGATGCAAAGAACCCGCAAATGACCCGCATATACGGCATATCATTCCCCAAGAAAAAGATGCTTGAAGAGTATCTCGCCCTTGTGGAAGAGGCAAAAAAGCGCGACCACCGCAAAATCGGCAAGGAAATGGAACTGTTCATGTTCTCCGAACGTGTGGGCAAAGGCCTGCCAATCTGGCTTCCCAAAGGCACTATTCTGCGCGAGCAGCTCACCGATTTTCTGAAACGCATACAGCACCGTTTCGGATACCTGCAAGTAATAACACCACACATAGGCAGCAAACAACTGTACGTAACATCCGGACACTACGCAAAATACGGCAAAGACTCGTTCCAGCCCATACACACACCCGAGGAGGGCGAAGAATATATGCTGAAGCCCATGAACTGCCCCCACCATTGCGAAGTGTACGCCCGCAAACCGCGCTCCTACAAGGATCTTCCGTTGCGCATAGCCGAGTTCGGCACGGTTTACCGCTACGAACAAAGCGGGGAACTCCACGGACTCACTCGCGTGCGTGGCTTTACGCAGGACGACGCCCACATATTCTGCCGCCCCGATCAGGTGAAATCAGAATTCCTGCGCGTAATGGATATAATCATGATTATATTCCACGCCTTGAAGTTTGAATCTTTTGAAGCGCAAATCTCACTCCGCGACCAGAAAGACCACAGCAAATACATTGGCAGCGATGAAAATTGGGAAAAAGCCGAAAGCGCCATAATCGAAGCCTGCAAGGAAAAAGGCCTCAATGCACACATCGAATACGGCGAGGCGGCATTCTACGGTCCCAAACTCGACTTTATGGTAAAAGACGCCATTGGCCGCCGTTGGCAGCTTGGAACAATTCAGGTTGACTACAACCTCCCGGAACGCTTCGACTTGGAATATATGGGAGACGACAACGAAAAGCACCGCCCTGTAATGATACACCGTGCGCCCTTCGGTTCACTGGAGCGTTTCGTTGCAGTTCTTACGGAACACACCTGCGGGCACTTTCCGTTATGGCTCACCCCTGTCCAGGCCACCGTACTTCCTATTTCCGACAAGTTCAACGATTACGCAGAAAAGGTAAGACAATACCTCGACGAACACAATGTGCGTACAGAAATAGACGCACGCAGCGAAAAAATCGGCCGCAAGATCCGCGACAACGAAATGCAGCACATTCCGTATCTGTTGATTGTCGGAGAAAAAGAAGCCTCAAACGGTACGGTTTCAGTACGCAAACAAGGCGAAGGCGACAAAGGCGCAATGAAATTCGAAGATTTTGCCGATAAAATAGCCCAAGAAGTTCTCCAAGAAACAAATAAGTATTAATTTTGCACCCGGTTTTGGCGGTGTCCCACCAAAGGGACACCGCATCAAGCCGACAAAACTCTGAATGAAGAACGATAAACTTAAAAACAGATATCGCGTAAACGAGCAGATACACGTACGTGAAGTACGTGTCGTAGGTGATAACATAGCACCTACAGTTATGCCCACTCACCAAGCCATAGCCCTGGCCCAACGCGAGAACCTTGATTTGGTTGAAATATCGCCAAATGCCAATCCTCCTGTATGCAGGCTCATTGATTACTCCAAATTCCTTTACCAGCAGAAAAAGCACCAAAAGGAAATGAAG
>CAKRMO010000361.1 GCA_934364765.1 uncultured Bacteroidaceae bacterium
CGCTGAAAGTGCCGCTGTCGTAGGTGAAAGGGTAGGCGATGTTTGTGTATAAGGGTTTGTCCCAGTCCTTTTTGTGCCTCACGCCGTAAACCTGCCATGTGGCTGGGACGGAGATGTCGTCCCACTTGTCGTCGTTATAGTCGGAAGCCTCGAAGCCTGTTGGCTTGCTGTCGGGGTTGGCGGCCCATTTGAACTTCCACACGCCGTTGAGCGAAAGGTAGTATGGCGAGTTTTCAGTATTGTTCTCCATTGCCGCCTTCCCATCGGCCGCAGGTATCGCAAGCGTGTGGGCTTTCTCGCGGTTCACTTGGAAAATGCCCACATCGTCCCACTCTTTGCCGGTCTGAGCCGATGCGCATAAAGACAATGCGGCGGCAGACAGGAGAAAAAGCTTTTTCTTGTTCATTTGTTTTCTTGGATTATGTAAATTTCTTTGGGTTACAAAGTTAAAAATAAAACATTTGCGTCCATTACAAGGCATGGGTTAATCCCCAAGCAAGTCGGGACGCAGCCTTTTTGTGCGTTCAAGCGACTGGCTTATCTCCCACTCCTTGATTTTGGCGTCGTGTCCGCTGAGCAGTATGTCCGGCACCTTCCACCCCTTATAGTCTGCGGGGCGTGTGTAAACCGGCGCGGCGAGCAGGTTGTCCTGAAACGAGTCGGAAAGCGCACTCTGCTCGTCGCTCAGCCCCCCCGGCACGAGCCGCGTTATGGCATCGGCCATTGCCGCAGCGGCAATCTCCCCGCCCGTAAGCACAAAGTCACCCATGCTCACCTCCTTTGTTACGAGGTGTTCGCGCACACGGTAGTCCACCCCCTTGTAATGCCCGCAAAGTATTATTATGTTTTGGAGCATGGAAAGGTCGTTCGCCATTTTCTGGTCAAACTGCTCCCCATCGGGCGTGGTGAAGATTACCTCATCGTAGCGGCGTTCGCTTTTCAGTTTTGATATGCACGCGTCTATCGGCTGGCACTTCATCACCATTCCCGCAAAGCCGCCGAAAGGATAGTCGTCAACCCGGCGGTGCTTGTCCTCGGTATAGTCGCGCAGGTTGTGCACATGGATTTCCACAAGCCCCTTCTTTTGTGCGCGGGCAAGGATTGACAGGTTTACGAAGCCCTCAAGCATTTCGGGCAGAACGGTTATAATGTCTATTCTCATTAAATGCCTGTTTGTAATTCCTGCAAAGTTAATGAAAATATCATTTCGCCGCCGGTTATTTGAACTCCACGTTCTTCACGTTAGGACCGAGGAGGAAATGTGGGTCAGAGAGCGAGGTAACCTTCTTTCCCTCGATGTTCACATTCTCGAACACCACGCCGTCAACGCTCTTTGCAGGAGTGCCGTCCTTGTCCCAGCCATAAATGTGTATTTGGTTCGCAATCGAGCTTCCGCTGTTGTTGTACGAATTTATGTTCTGGTATTTTATGTTCTGCATTCCGCCGGGAGTGGTCTGGTCGCCGGGCAGTCCGCCAAACCAGAACGAAGGCTGGAAGCCCGCCGCGATAAGCCGCTGGCAATGGTAAACGTCTATGTTCTCGTATGAAATGTTGCGGTAATATGTGCCGTGTATGCAGCATATAGCCATTGCGGCGCGTTCGTCCAGCACCTCGTGATAGTCCGGGTCGTCATGGCTGAACAATATGCTGCTGTTCATGAAGCGTATGTTTTCGTAGAG
>CAKRMO010000362.1 GCA_934364765.1 uncultured Bacteroidaceae bacterium
GTTCTGAACATTTTCCTTGCAGGTTATTATGTCGGCGGCCCGCAACGGCATCACCGCCGCGAGCATCACCGCAATTATCGCCACACACGCTTTCATGGATACATTTATAATATTTGCGCAGGGGCATCACCGCCCCCGGTACACACAGAATACACATAGTTGCGCGACACATTCATGCCGCTTGTTATTTTAAGCCCTTCGCTTTCGGCTCTGGCAAGCATATCGGGCGCGGTATCGTCAATCCCGCATCCCCAATACTTTCCCGCCGCCTCCTTGCGCGTCCACAGCCGGGCGAACTCCAACGACGGACTGGCGGAACTGCGCACCGCCGCCGCCTCCGCCGCATTGAAGCACCGCCCGATTACGGCATCGCTCACCCTGCGCCCGGCATCCTCCATGTCGCAGCCCACATTGCCGCCGGAAACAACGCACATCGCGCCCACACGGCAATGGCTAAGGCTGAAATGAATGTCGGGGCGGTCAACGAACGCAGGTTTCCCATGCGCCCCAAACGCAATCTGCGGACACTCCGCCAAACCATATTCCTCGCGCAACGCCCGCATGAGCAGCAGAAACGCCTTCACGCCAAGCACACGGCTCTCGAAACGCCTTACGGCAAGCATCCTGTCGCGCCTGAACTGCGGCAGCAAAGCCATGTCCCTTTCAAGTTCCTGAGGCGACACACTTAGGGGATTTTCAAAGAACAACACGCGCATGAATGCAAAAATAAACGTTTTTTCCGACACAGTAACACAGCGCGCCACCGCATGGCGTGGCAAACCATCGCGGCGGAAAATTCCGCCAAGGGTTCTTGCGCCGCCCAACAGCTTGATTTGCAACAATTTGCCAGTATTTTGCCATGTTTATATATATTGTTGTAATTCAGATATTTGCAAGTGGCAAAAAAAGGTCTGATGTAGTTTGAATTATATCAGACATAATTTTTCCTGCATAGGACATAGTTTTTTCCATGTCCTATGTAATTTTCACTGGCATATATTTTTGGAGGCAGGAAACCGCATGACGACTATTTTCACTATCTTTGCCATTACAATCAAACCATACGCACAATGAAAAAATCCATATCCGCGATTTTCGTCTTGGCAGCCACGGCATTCGCTGTTTCATGCAGCAGCGACAACGGCGGCAGCAATAAAGGCGACACGAAGAAGACCAAGACCGAATTTGTTTCCGTAACACCCCAAATGGGTTCTGCGGCGGAGCATGACTTTGCCGAGGGCGACGTCATGTATGCCTGCAACGGGAGCATCGGCGAAAAGGGAGTGGTCTGCATACTCAGATACGATGCCGCCTCGGGGCAGTTCAAGGGCAACCTGCAGTACGCCTCCGATGACGACAAGGTGAACTGCTACGTGAAATACGCCAACACGCCGAAAGTGGAGGTTGACACCGCATCGCGCACCATAACGGTTGACTACCAGAATCAGGACGGCACGCTTGCCGGCGCAAGGCAGCGCGACTACGCATACAACATCACCGCCACCGCAGCCAGCCTTACAAACCCAGCGCAGCCGCTGACGCTGCACGGCACTTCGGCATTCCTCAACATAAAGAAAGCCGCCGGCGCGGATGCGAAAGGCTACCGCCTCACATCGGCAGGAAACCGCATCGCAACCAAGACCTCCATGGTATATGAGCCGATGGTGTTCGCC
>CAKRMO010000363.1 GCA_934364765.1 uncultured Bacteroidaceae bacterium
CCTACATCCTATGTAGTTTTCGCGGTGTTTTGAAAAGAGCAACCAATTTGGGGTTTGCGCCATTTGCAGGGGCGTATGGCATACGCCCTGAATTGCGCGGTTTATTGGATAAACTGGCTGTTGAAACCTACAATGGCATATTGTCAGAACACGAACGTCCTTATCAGCCAGTAGCATACTATTCCCGCCAGATAGCCTACAAAGGCAATCCAGCTCACGTGCTTCATGTACCAGCCGAACGTTATCTTCTCCAAGCCCATGACCACCACGCCCGCCGCGCTGCCTATTATGAGTATGCTTCCGCCCACTCCGGCGCAATAGGCAAGCAGCTGCCAGAACACGCCGTCGATTGCGAAGTCGCCGGTGGGGGCAACGGGGTACATTCCCATGCAGCCCGCCACAAGGGGCACGTTGTCAACTATCGAGGAAAGCACGCCTATAATGCCGTTCACGAAATAGTGGTTGCCGTTGAACGCCGTGTTGAGCGTATTGCCCAACGCCGCAAGCACGCCGACCTCTTCGAGGCACGCCACGGCCATGAGTATGCCGAGGAAAAACAGAATGGTGGTTATGTCGATGCGCGAAAGGAGCTTAGACACCCTTTTCTTTATGCCGCCGGTTTCGTAGGTGCGGCGCAGGTTGCGGTAGAAAACCTCCGTTACCGCCCACAAAACGCCGAGCACCAGCAGCACGCCCACAAACGGCGGCAGATGGGTGAGCGTCTTGAATATGGGGACGAAAATCAGTCCGCCCACGCCCACGAAGAACACCGCCTTGCGCTGCCCCGCCGAAAAGTCGTCTATCTCCTCCTCGGAAGCCGCCGTCTCCTCGGGCGACACAAGCTCGCCCTTGAGCATCGTCTGCATAATGAGACCGGGGATGACGAGAGCCACAACCGACGGCACGAGGATTTCCGAAATCACCCCGGCGGCGGTAATCATGTTGGCGTTCCAGAGCATTATGGTGGTAACGTCGCCGATGGGCGAGAACGCGCCGCCGGCATTCGCCGCTATAATCACGAGCGAGGCATACACAATCCTGTCCTTGTGGTCGGCGACGAGCTTGCGCAAAATCATAATCATCACAATCGAGGTCGTGAGGTTGTCGAGAATGGCGGAAAGCACAAAGGTCATGAAGGCAATTCTCCACATAAGCCCGCGCTTCGACTTTGTGTGCATAACCGACTTGACCCAGTTGAAGCCGCCGTGCTGGTCAACCACCTCGACGACGGTCATTGCGCCCATAAGGAAGAACAGCGTTGTGGAGGTGCTGCCGAGATGCCGCTCGATTATCCCGCCCACGGCCGAGGCTATGCCGTCGTGGGGAACGCCGGGGATGTATTGTCCGGGGTCGAGCATATAGAGCGTCCACACCGCCACGAACATGAGCAGCGCAACAGCCGCCTTGTTGACCTTGGTAACACTTTCGAGGGCTATGAAGAGATAGCCCGCAATAAACACGATTACTATTAGTGCTGTAAGATTGAGCATACTTGTTCTTGGGTTTGCGTTATTTTAATCCACTCCTTTGAAGTAAGGGGCTTTCGAGGTTTTCGACGGCCCGTTGTTCTCCACGTATGGCCAGTCGTCTTTCCATTTAACCTGATCGAGCCACACCTGGCGCTGCTTTTCGAGCTTGACGATCTCGTCGTGGATGCGGTTGACGGCCTTC
>CAKRMO010000364.1 GCA_934364765.1 uncultured Bacteroidaceae bacterium
GTGCTTAACCTGTGGGACACGAGGCTTGCAAACGTGAACGAGGACAATGTTATATGGCAGGGCAAGACAGGGCGTGAGGAATTTGAGAAAATATGCCGCAGGAACATCGAAATGTTCTTCAAGCAGCCCGAATACTACAAGATAAACGGCAAGCCCGTATTCATGATATACGACGTTCACAACCTGATTGAGGGACTCGGCGGCATAGGCCAGACAATAGACGCGCTGAAATGGTTCAGGAAGGAAGTGAAGAAAGCGGGATTCCCCGACTTGGAGCTGCAACTCACAATGTGGTCGATAAACCTTAACTACAGCGGACTTGACGGCAACAAGACCACAGAGCCGGGAAACGCTTTCGTAACAAAATTAGGCTTCAACAGCGCCACCCACTACCAGTTCTGCCACTTTCTGTGGATGGACGATGACTACAAAAACATTACCGACCGCGCCGTAACGGAATGGGACCACATAGACTCCACTTTCACCATTCCCTACTATCCCCACGTGAGCATAGGCTGGGACAACAGCCCCCGCACCGCCAAAAGCCCCGTTACAAAAAACAACACGCCCGAGAACTTCGAGCGTGCATTGAACTTCGCAAAAAATTTTGTTGACAGGCATCCCAAGATGCAGCCGCTGATAACCATAAACAGTTGGAACGAATGGACGGAGACAAGCTATCTGCAACCTGACAACGTTAACGGCTACGGTTATCTTAAAGCCGTGAAGAAAGTTTTCGGAAGCGTAAAAAAGCCGCAATAGCGGCTTTTTCCTTTTTCCCAAGGCGGTGTCATTCCTCCTCCGCCTCTATTATTTCCCTGCCCACCGTGAGGTGTTCCTTGTCTTTTGGGTCGGCAAACTCCAGAGTGCCTATGTACATATTCCTTGGATTTATCTTCGCCCGGCTTTCGTGGGCGTGGAAAACAATTCTGAACTTCCCGTCCTTGTCGGTGAAGAAAGAATTATGCCCAACCCCTACAAGCGTGTCGGGACAAAGCAGGAAAGGATTGTCGGCACGCTTCACCCACGGGCCTTCGGGCTTGTCGGCAACCGCAAGCCCGAGACCGTATTTCTGCGACCTGAAGTCGTTGGCGGAATATATCATATAGTACTTCCTGCCCCTGGTGAAAACGCACGGGCCTTCGTTCACACGCCCCAGCACGCGCTCCCAGTCCTGCGACACACTGAAACAGTGCTTCATCTTCGTGCTGTCGAAAGAGCACAAGTCCTTGTTCAAGGGGGCAACCCACACGTTGTTTCCGTCGTTCATGCGCACAAAAGTTATGTACGGCCGCTTTTTCCTGTCGAAAAACAGGGACGAATCAATAGCCTTTTCGGCAATCATGGGCTTTGTGCCTACCTGCCTGAAAGGACCGTATGGAGACTTGCCCTTAGCCACATAAATGTGTTCGTTGCCCGAGAAATACATTATATACTCCCTGCCCACCTTGTAAACCTCGGGAGCCCAAAAGAAACGCGGTATGTTCGTGTCCCTCTTGTTCAGCGCAAGACCTTTGTTGCTCCACTTTTTCAAATCCTTTGACGTGAACACCACAATGCCGTCCGCCGAATATGTTCCGTATGCGAAATATGTTCCGTTTTCGTAGTATATAAATGGGTCGGCAAGGCGGACTTTTGCATTTGCGCCGCACAAAGCCAAGCCTGACAG
>CAKRMO010000365.1 GCA_934364765.1 uncultured Bacteroidaceae bacterium
GTCCTGCACCAGCCAGCCTTTCTCCTGGAACTTCTCAAACTGCTCCCTTGCGCTTTCGTAAACGCGCGGGTCGTACTCGCTCGTCCCTTCGGGGAAGTTTATTTCGGGCTTTATTATATGGTATAGCGACATTTCGTTGCCGCCCGCCTCTTCGCGTGCCTCCTGTGAGTTGAGCACGTCATACGGACGGCTCTCCACTTTCTCCGCCAGGTTCTTTGGCGGGCGCAGACCGCGAAACGGTTTTACTGTAGCCATATCTTTTGCGCTGATTTATTTGTTTACCTGGAATTTGGTGATGCCGTCCTTCAGGAAACCCACAATCTGGCACGCGGCGGCTATGCCGGCGTTGATGTTTGCCTCTTTTGTCTGTGCGCCCATCTTCTTGGGGGTTGCAAAATAGCGTCCGGGGAATTTTTCCGCAAACTCTGCGGCGCGTCCGGGGGCTATGTCGGCAATGTATTTCAAGTCCTCGCGCTCGGAAAGTGCGCGGATGAGGCCTTCCTCGTCAATAACCTCCTTGCGTGCGGTGTTTACAAGAATGCCGTTCCTTGGCAACTTGGTGACAACATCGTAGTTTATGCTGTTGCGTGTCTCGTCTGTCGCGGGGATGTGCAGGCTCACGATGTCGCATTTCTCAAAGAGTTCGTCGCGTGATGCCACGGGCTTGACTTCGGCGGCTTCGATTGCGCTTGCAGGGCAGAATGCGTCGAATGCGTAAACGTCCATGCCGAAACCTTTGGCTATGCGCGCCACGTTGCGTCCCACGTTGCCGAAGGCGAGGATGCCGAGCTTTTTGCCTTTAAGCTCTGTGCCGGTCTTGCCGTTGTAGAAATTGCGCACGGCGTAAACCATAAGGCCGAGAACAAGCTCTGCCACGGCGTTTGAGTTCTGCCCCGGTGTGTTCATCACAACCACATTGTGGGCTGTTGCCGCAGCAAGGTCAACGTTGTCGTAGCCGGCCCCTGCGCGCACAACTATTTTAAGCTGCTTTGCGGCGTCAAAAACCTCGTTGTCTATTTTGTCGCTTCTGATTATGAGAGCGTCAGCATCGGCCACGGCGTTCAGAAGTTCTTTCTTTTCGGTATATTTTTCAAGGAGGGCAAGTTCGTAGCCCGCTTCGGAAACCTCTTTCTTTATGCCTTCGACAGCCGCCGGGGCGAAAGGCTTTTCTGTTGCTATCAATACTTTCATTTTCGGATGTCTTTATGTCAAAACCGGGCTGGAAGCCGCGTGCTGTCTGCGGTGCGGCTTTCCGGCCCGGAATGTGTTTGTTAATGTTTTGCCTCAAATTCTTTCATTGCCTCCACAAGGGCTTTCACGCCCTCAACGGGCATTGCGTTGTAGCACGAAGCGCGGAAACCGCCAACTGAGCGGTGTCCCTTTATGCCCACCATGCCTTTTTCGGTGGCGAAGGCCATGAAGTCGGCTTCGAGTTCCTTGTATTCGTCGTTCATCACGAAGCAGATGTTCATCAGCGAACGGTCTTCCTCTTTCACTGTGCCACGGAACAGCTTGTTGCGGTCTATTTCGCCATACAGTATGTCAGCACGCTCGTGTGCGAGCTTGTCCATGGCCTTCACGCCGCCTTGCCCCTTTATCCATTCAAGGGTCTTCATTGCGCAAGACACACGCACAACCGGCGGGGTGTTGAACATGGAGCCTTTGGC
>CAKRMO010000366.1 GCA_934364765.1 uncultured Bacteroidaceae bacterium
TCCTTAGATAGCCGGGGTAAAGCATCCACGTGTCGCCATTGTCGTCCTCAATCCACTCGGCGTTGTGTCCCGGACCGAGGCAGACGCTGTTTGGCAGAAGAAGGTTCTCGTAATTGCTCGGGCTGTCAATCATCCTCTTGCCGTCCTTGGTGAGATAAGGCCCGAAAAGGCTCTTGGAGCGCCCGTATATCAGCTTGTAGCCCACAACGTCGTAGTTGCCGTTGTCCTGACAGCAGTTGCCGTTTGAGCCGATGAGGTAGTAATATCCGTTGCGCTTGTGTATGTAAGAGCCCTCAAGCTGGGAGTTGCACAATTTCCTTGGCGAAGTTCCCGGCATGACGCGCAGACCGTCGTTGGTGAGCTGTATCATGTAAATGCCCCAATAGCTTCCCCAAACCATGTATTTCTTTCCGCCCTCCTCTATGTAGAACTGGTCGATGGAGTTGCCCACGTTAAGGTCGCGCCCCATGAAAACCACGCCACGGTCAACAAAAGGTCCTTCGGGACGCTCGGCGGTAGCCACGCCAATGCCGCACTTCCACGCCTCGCCCCACACGCCTATGGAATAGTAGAGCACATATTGGCCGTTGAAATAATTAATGTCGGGGGCCCACATCATGCCCTGCGTGTAGGGTTTCACACATTTGGGGCGCGTCGCGTCGGTAAAGGCAGTGCCCACAAACGTCCAGTCAACAAGGTTGCGCGAACGGTAAATGGGCAGGTTGTGGGTGTCCTCCGTGCCGTAGAGATAGAAATAGCCGTCCTCGGCGCGTATCACCGTAGGGTCGGGCGTGGATTGCCTGATAACCGGATTGGTGTATGTTTTGCGGGCTGCGCTCTCTCCCGCGCCAAGCACCGCAATGCACGCCGCCACAGCCGCAAGCACGAAATTCCTTATTCTTTCCATGAGAAAAACATTTTTCGGATTTTTATATCAAATAGTAAAAACACATTCCATGACGCAGGCCCGTTCAAAGACTTCCGCCGGCAAGCGCGGCAAAGGCTTAAGCCAAAGAACACTGCCCTAATTTCTTACAAAGATATTTAATTATCCGAAACGGCTTTGCAAAATGCAGAAATTCTTTCACAAAACCGCCGTTTTATTTGCCTTGTCCCGCATTTTGCTTTCCGCAGCTTATAAAACCGCACGCCACGCCGCCGGACAGCACGCGGCATCACAGCGGGTCAACGTCAAAATATATGTTCACGCGGAACTCACGCCTCACCTCCGAGGCGCAACCCTTAAGGAACTCCCTAACCTTGCCCGCCGGGGACGAGGGAGGGATTTTGAGCATTATCTGGCGTATGTATTCGAGCTTCACGCGGGACACCGGCGGGCTTGCAGGGCCGAGCATATTTTCGCCGAAAACAGGCCGCAGCCTTTCGGCAAGGACGCGCGCGGCATCGTCGGCGCGGTTGGCGTAGCGGTTTCTCACAAAAACATATATCAGCCTGCAAAACGGCGGAAACACAAACAGCCCGCGCTCCTGCATTTGCGCCTTGTACATTCCCGCGTAGTCGTTTCTGACCACCTGCGCCACAAGCTCCGACTGCGGCTGCGAAGTTTGCAGAACCACTATGCCCTGCGTGTTCCTGCGCCCTGCCCTGCCCGCAACCTGCGCCATCATCTGGTATGCCCTTTCGTGGCTGCGGAAGTC
>CAKRMO010000367.1 GCA_934364765.1 uncultured Bacteroidaceae bacterium
TCCGACCACCACCAGGGCTGGTTTGCCGACGGCGCAATAGACGACGCCAAGGTAAGGGACTTCAAGTACCAGACAATCATCACCAACCACTAACCAAGGTCTGGCATACACCCCTACAGCCGGTGCGCCGCACGTGCGCACCGGCTTTTTTATTTTCCGTCCCCGCCCCGGGGCGGAATGCCTTGAAAGCGGGAAAGGCTTGGGCTTTGCGGCAATGTGCGGTGAAATCCCTCTGAAATGGTCAGATGTCTCTTTTCTCTCGCGAAAAAGGAACTTTTTTTCTGTGAAAACGCATATTTTTATCGCAAAACCCGACAGTTAAAAAGAAAATTCATACCTTTGCGATAACCAACATTGCATATGATAATGAAACGCAACAACAAATATAAAAATAACTAATCCGTAAAATCTATGAAAACAAAGCAGAAGAGAATCGACAACAGCGACCGTAAGATTTTAAGTATAATAGGACGTGATGCGCGTGTGCCCTTGAAGGACGTGGCGAAGGTTTGCCAAATGTCGCGTGCGGCTGTGCACCAGCGCGTGCTGAAGATGATAGAGAACGGAGTGATAACAGGCTCGCGCTATGACGTGAACCCGCAGGCCGTGGGCTACCTCACCTGCACCTTTGTCGGGATAAGCCTCGACAAGGGCTCAAGATACCAGAGCGTGGTTGACCAGATTTCAAAAATACCCGAAATCGTGGAATGCCACTTCACCACCGGCTCATACACCATGCTCGTGAAGCTGTATGCCCGCGACAACGCCCACCTTATGGAGCTTCTGAACCATCAGATACAGAAAATCGTTGGCGTAACGTCAACCGAGACCCTCATATCGCTTGAACAGAGCATAGACAAGCCGCTGACGATAGAGGCGGAGTAAACCCCGGAAAGCCCCCTGCGCATGAACTTTGAAGGACTGCTTGTGGGCGTGTTCACATTCCTTATAATAGGTGTGAGCCACCCGATAGTTATAAAGACGGAATACTATTTCGGCACGCGCCCGTGGTGGATTTACCTGCTTGTGGGCATTGCCGCCCTTGCAGCGGCACTCTTCGTGGAGGACGTAATAATAAGTTCCCTGCTCGGAGTGCTTTCGTTCACCGCCTTTTGGGCGATAAAGGAACTCTTTGAGCAGGAGCAGCGCGTGGAGCGCGGATGGTTTCCGCGAAACCCCAAACGCCGCTACAAATTCGACGAAAAGAAATGAGCACGGACGGAAACATATTGCAGTCTTTCGATATAGGCGAGGCGTATGCCGACATAAACTCCACGTTTCCCAACACGTCCCCGCGCCCCATTGTTGGCATAACGGGAAACCTTGACGCGGAAACGTGCAAGCTGGCTATGGCGTACTATAAAAGCGTGGAGCTTGCGGGCGGCGTGCCTGTCATAATTCCTCCCACACGTTCGCGCCACACCATGCTGAACACTCTCGGGCGCATCGACGCCCTTGTGCTTTCGGGCGGGGCTGACATCAACCCGCTGTATATGGGCGGGGAGCCGCAGCAGGGACTTCACGGGATAAATCCCGAACGCGACGCCTTTGAACTGCTTTTGGCGCGGCTCGCCTTTGACAGGCAAATTCCCATTCTCGGCATCTGCCGCGGAATACAGACACTCGCGCTTGCGCTCGGAGGGGATATG
>CAKRMO010000368.1 GCA_934364765.1 uncultured Bacteroidaceae bacterium
GAGTAAAGGGCGTATGCCATACGCCCCTGCAAACGGCGCAAAAATCAAAACCGGCAGTTTTTCCCAAGCACCACAAAAACTACATCGGATGCAGGAAAAACTATGTCCTATGCAGGAAAAATTATGTCTGATATAATCCAGACTACATCAGACCTTTTTTTCGCCCTTTGCAATGTGTTGAAAAACAAATCGTTATATTGATTATTCTTTGTGCGGCTATCATTCTGTAATTCAACGGTTTGTGCAATCTGCGGCGTTTTCCGCAGTTCACGGCACTGAAAACACTCCCCTGCCTGTTTGCCAAAACGCGCCCCGCTTTTATCTCGCAAATTTATAGTAACTTTGCATTGTATATACATTATCACTCATCAAAATAAAAAATACAACTCATTCGATGAATTTCGTTGACGAAATCAAATGGCGCGGTATGCTCCATCAGATGATGCCGGGCACCGACGAACTGTTTAACAAGGGAATGGTAACGGCATACGTGGGCATAGACCCGACCGCCGACAGCCTGCACATCGGGCACCTTTGCGGCATCATGATGCTCCGCCACCTTCAGAGGGCGGGCCACAAGCCGCTGGCGCTCGTAGGGGGCGCAACGGGAATGATTGGCGACCCGTCGGGAAAGAGCCAGGAGCGCAACCTGCTTGACGAGGAGACGCTCGCCCGCAACATCGCCGGCATAAAGCGGCAGCTGTCACATTTCCTCGACTTTGACAGCGACGCGCCAAACAAGGCGGAGCTTGTGAACAACTACGACTGGATGAAGAACTACAGCTTCCTCAACTTCATACGCGACATTGGCAAGCACATCACGGTGAACTACATGATGGCAAAGGACAGCGTGCAGAAACGCCTCAACGGCGAGGCGCGCGACGGGCTTTCGTTCACCGAGTTCTCCTACCAGCTTTTGCAGGGCTACGACTTCCTCTACCTTTACAGCCACAAGAACTGCAAGCTGCAAATGGGCGGGAGCGACCAGTGGGGAAACATCACCACCGGCGCGGAACTGATACGCCGCACGCTCGGCCCGGAAGCCGACGCATACGCCCTGACCTGCCCGCTAATAAAGAAGAGCGACGGCAGGAAGTTCGGAAAAACCGAGCAGGGCAACATCTGGCTCAGCCCGGAGCGCACAACGCCCTACACATTCTACCAGTTCTGGCTCAACGTGGCGGATGACGACGCGGAGAAGTACATTAAGATTTTCACATCGCTTTCCAAGGACGAAATAGACGCAGCCGTGGCAGAGCACCGCGAAGACCCGGGACAGCGCAAGCTGCAAAAACTGCTCGCGAAAGAGGTTACAGTGATGGTCCACTCGCAGGAGGCATACGAAACCGCCCTTGAGGCATCCAACATACTCTTTGGCAAAGCCACCAAGGAAAGCCTGCTGAAACTCGACGAGCGCACACTGCTCGACGTGTTCGGCGGCGTGCCCCACTTCGAGGTTTCAAAAGACCAGGCAATAGGCGCACGCGCCGTTGACCTGCTTGCCGAAACCACGCAGTGCTTCAGCTCGAAAGGCGAGATGCGCAAGCTCACACAGGGCGGCGGCGTGAGCGTGAACAAGGACAAGCTGCAGCAGTTCGACCGCCCCATAACCGGGGAAGACCTCATAGACGGACGCTACATCATAGTGC
>CAKRMO010000369.1 GCA_934364765.1 uncultured Bacteroidaceae bacterium
TAATTTCCCGTAAGCACAAACTGCCGTCCGCCGAAAAGCGCGTCGAGCGGCATTTTGAGGAAATCCCCCTCTACGAGGTTGCCCCCCAGTTCGGGAATGTTCTCCTTGAGATACGCCACACTCTCCCTGTCAACCTCCACAACCTTAAGTTCCCTTTTGCGGGACAGCAGCGGAGATGTGAGAACGCCCATTCCCGGCCCCACCTCGAGTATCGGAATATCGGGCAAGGCATCCACGGTGGCGGCTATGCGCTCCACGGTCGGGATGTCGGTGAGGAAATGCTGTCCTAATGATTTTTTCGGGCGTACCTTGGGCATCTGTAAAGGGATTTGCTTATCTTTGCGTTTACAAAATTACGAATAATTGCGTAATAAACGGATTTGAAAAAGGCTATAACGACATCTCTGCGCATAACACTGCCGTTTCTCCTCGGGGCGGGCATTCTTTATTGGATGTATCGCGGGAGTTCGTGGAGCGACATCAGCGACATGGTTTTCCACCGCATGAAATGGGGCTGGATGTTCCTGTCGCTTTTTTTCGGCATAGTGCCGCAGGTGCTGCGCGGGCTGCGCTGGCGGCTTGCGCTTGAGCCTGCGGGAGAAAAGCCGAGGCGCAGAACCTGCACGTTCGCGATATTCATTTCCTACGCGGCAAGCCTCGTGGTGCCGCGCATAGGAGAGATTACGCGCTGCGGCACACTCAGCCACCGCGACGGCACATCTTTCGTTAAAGGCATAGGCACTGTGGTTACGGAGCGCATAGTTGACGCGCTTTTCATGCTTGGCGTTACGGCTTTCGCAATATTCGCGCAAAGAAACACGTTCACGACATTCTTCAGCCGCACAGGCACGAATTTCGGGAACATACTCGAACGTTTCACAACCACGGGCTACGTGGTTACGGCCGTGTGCATAGCCGCGCTGGCAATAATGGTTGTGTTCTCCGTCAGGAGGCTAAAGCTCTTCGGCAAGCTCCGCAGCGTTTTCCGCGACCTTTGGGAGGGCATCATCTCGCTCGGCAAGATGAAGTCGCTGTGGCTTTACATTTTCTACAGCTTCGCTATATGGTTCTGCTACTACCTGCATTTTTCGCTCACGCTGTACTGTTTCGACTTCACCGCCCAGCTCACGCAGCTTGACGCGCTTGTGATATTCTGCGCCGGCTCATACGCCGTGCTCATACCCACGCCCAACGGCGCGGGACCGTGGCATTTCGCGGTGAAAACCATGCTGGTGCTCTACGGCGTGGGGGCGGCAAACGCCATAATGTTCGCGCTCGTGGTGCACGCCATGCAGACCGCCCTGATAATCGCGCTCGGGGTGGTGGGGCTTGTCGCCCTGCAATTCCTGCCAAAGCGCGCCGCGAAAGCCGCAAAAACAGAGATTATTCACTAATTAAAAACAAGATATTATGGAAGATATCAGAAATCTGCAACCGAAAGACCTGTGGGGGCATTTCCATTCCCTCACACAGATTCCGCGTCCGTCAGGACACCTTGAGAAAATACAGCAGTTCCTGCTCGATTTCTCCAAGGAAAACGGCATAGAGGCCTTCAAAGACCCCGCCGGAAACATCGTGATGCGCGTTCCCGCCACCCCGGGCATGGAAAACCGCAAAGGCGTGATACTCCAGGGCCACATGGACATGGT
>CAKRMO010000370.1 GCA_934364765.1 uncultured Bacteroidaceae bacterium
CCGATAGACGATGTGCTGTGGTATGACGACGACGTGCCGGGCAAGGTGCTCAACGAGCGCATACGCTTCGACGTGCTTGCCATACAGCCCGAGCTGATGACCAACGGTATGCGCGCACTTCCCAACAGCAACTACTACCATATATACAACGGCTATTGCGAGGGCATAACATTCACCGACGAAACCGACCTTTCGCTGATGATGGTTTACGGAAACTCCAACTGCCGCGCATACGAGCAGGACGAGCCGCAGTTCGAGGGCGACTATGACGTGATATTCAAGCTCCCGCGCGTGCCCAACGAGGGCACATACGAGCTCCGCGTGGCTGTGGCAAACGGTGCGTCGCGAGGGATGATGCAGGTTTACGTGGGGACAGACAAGAACAACCTCTCGGCAATAGGCCTGCCTATCGACATGAGGTATGACGAGAACACGGAACGCATCGGCTGGTTCCGCGACACGGAGGACAAGGAGGAGAACACCCGCATGGAGCGCAATATGCGCAACCACGACGTTATGAAAGGCCCCAAGTGCTACGGCTCAATCAGTTCGGCGGGGACGACAAGCGGACGCGACGACGGCTTCTCGCTCCACAAGCTGCGCCACATCATATTCCGGGGCTACGTGAATCCGCAGCAGACATACTATGTGAGGTTCAAGAATGTGCTTACCAACCCCGCCGCAAACCTCGACATCGACTACTTTGAGTGGGTTCCCAAGAATGTGTATGCCGGAGTTGACGCGGAGAATTACTGGTAAGGCTGCCGCCGCCCATTACCCCAATATATCAGTTTGCCCCGCCGCGCCGGCAGCCTTGCCGGAATTGCGGGGCAAACTGTTTTCAGTCCCGAGCTGTGCAAAAAGCCACATTTTCCCATAACGCGTTGATTTACAAACGTTTGTCTGAGACGAAAAAACTTTTGCAAGTTCTTGTTTTTCAGGTGCTTGCAAACGGCAAAAAAAGGTCTGATGTAATTCAAATTATATCAGACATGATTTTTTCCACATAGGACATAGTTTTTCCTGCATCCGATGTAGTTTTTCAACATGGTTTCACCGACCGCCTTTTTGCCTCCACATAAAGCTCGTGTATTGTCTTGCCGTTTGCGGGATGGCGCAAGTCCGGGGCTATCTCGTTCATGGGGCGCAGCACAAACATTCTCTCCGCAATTCGCGGGTGGGGAATGGCGAGTTCGGGCGTGTCAACAACAATGCCGTCATAAAACAGTATGTCGATGTCAATGGTGCGGTCGTGATAAACGCCGCCCTTTGACTTCCGCGTCCTGCCGAGCGTGCGCTCGATGCGTTGCGTGACTTCAAGCACCTCGTGCGGCAAAAGGGCTGTGGTGAACTCGGCCGCCGAGTTGAGGAACTCGTTAGCCGACGCGAAACCTTCGGGCGCGGTGGTTATGGGCTGCGAAACAGAAACGGGCTTCAGACCCTCCCGCATGAGAAGTTCCAAAGCCCGTTCTATGTTTTCCCGCCTGTTTCCCAAATTCGAGCCGAAAGCAAGGAATACGGTGTGGAGCATCAGTCTATTATAAGCATTGCGTCACCGTATGGGCCGAATTTGTAGTCGTCCTTCAACGCCACCTTGTAGGCGTTCATCACGTTGTCATAGCCCCCGTATGCCGCCGTGAGCATAAGC
>CAKRMO010000371.1 GCA_934364765.1 uncultured Bacteroidaceae bacterium
CTATATACTGCGGCACAATGTCGAACGGGGCGTTGGCGGCATCGTAGCGCAGCACGTCCTTCAGGTATTTCATTATAATGCCGCGTATCACACTGTTGTCCTCCACTTTTGAATCCTCGAAGGCTCTTTCCACGCACTCCGACAGATACGCAAGCCTTTTGTCTGCCAAATCCTGCTCTATTGTGGAACGCTCTATGTGCGTGCTTGGCTTGTTTTCATAATACTGCTGTATTGAGTCATGGAATATGGTTCCGAAAAGGTTTTGCGGCATTTTTCCGGCATCTGGCTCGGGAGGGCGCAGACGCGCCACCTTGTTATAGTATAACTTCAAGGGGCATTCCACATACATATATAATGGCGTTGCCTCGAGCGACTTTATCTTTTGCAGCATTTGCGGAGTTTTCTTCACCTCCTGCGGCGCATACTCTCGCAGCACCGCTTTTCCTGCGACGGTTTCCACATTGAAGCCGCGCCTTATCTGGTCCGCAAGCATCTGCAATATGTACCGCGACATTTCACGGTTTCCCATTGCCGTTGAAGAAGAGGAATACGCCACGGAGATGTTCGGCGTGCGCTTCAGCAAGCGGAAAAAATTGTACGCCGCCACGCCGCCGTTGTTCAGTGCGGGCAGGCCGTATGCCGAGCGCACAGCGTTGGGGAGCATGGTTGGGCGGCGCCTTGTTTGCGGAAGTGAGCCCTCGTTGCAGTCGAGCAAAAGAACATTGTCGAAATCGATGGTGCGGGTGTCCTGAAGGTTTACGACATCAACGCGCCGCCTGCCGCCTGAAACGGGTTTGGAGTCGCCGGGATTGTCTTCGTCTTCGCCCGCACCTGCGGCATACTGCGACTTGAATATCATTGCAGCCACACGCGGTGAAACTTTCAGTCCTTTGTTTTTATCCAATAAAGCCAACACTATGTCAGCCGCCGTTTTTGCAGCCTCCAGCGAAACTTTCTCGTCCCGGCAATCTTCGTCCGCATCCAACTTTATCCCGCATTCAATTTCTTTTTTCAACGCCGCCACCAACGTTCGCCCGCCGTATTCTACGGCACTTTCGTGGCTTTTCATTTCGGCATCCACAAAGCGCATCAACTTTGCATATACCGAAGTCTGCGCCAGCGCACACGGAATTCTGAAGTCATAATCCCCAACAGGCAGAAAATGGTGCAGCATCCCGACAACACTTTCGTCCATTGGGATTATTGCCGTAAAGTCGTCCTTTGCCGGGTTGACGATTTCGAGCCACTTGGCCACGTATGCGGCTTCGCCGCTTTGGGTTGTACTCTCCACAATCTTCACGGCAGACAGTTCGCCGTGCTCGCACGGCGGAGTCCAACCGCCAAAAACTTTCAAGTTTGCGCTAATGTCAGAAACGGCAATATTGTCTCCGTCAACAAATCCCGGCGTGTAATCCCAAAAGAAGTCCGCACGTCCCTGTTCCTTCAAATGCCTCATCACGCGCCTTTCAGCCCCGCTAAGCACATTGAAGCCGACAAACTCATATTTATTTCCGGCGGCGGTTTTCAGTATGTTTTCGCAGCCTTTTCGATAAACAGCCCCTTCGTATGCAGTCCTTTCCTTCCCGGAATTCAAATGCAGGTAGATTGCCGACAACATATTCCACACCTCGTGGTACTTGCC
>CAKRMO010000372.1 GCA_934364765.1 uncultured Bacteroidaceae bacterium
GGTCAAGCTTCTGTTTGCCGAAAACCCGGCGGTGGTGCTTCAGGTGGCAAATTCAAAGCTTGATGAGGTCAAGGGCATTCTCGCTGATGCCGGCGTGTCGTTTGTTGCGCTCGGAAGCCCTGTTGCGGAACGCGCAATAAAGGTTGTAAAAGACGGCAAGACAGTAGAGTTTGACATTGACGCGCTTCGCGACGAGTGGTACGACACTTCTTACCAGCTCGACACCAAGCAGAGTTTCAACGGCTGTGCAAAGGAGCGTCGCGACAACTACAAGAACATTCCCCTCAACATAAAATATCCCGACCATTTCAAAGGCACGCTTGCAAGCCTCGGCATAGATGCCGACCGCAGGAAGCCTTCGGGAGTGCGTGCCGCAATAATCCGCGAAAAGGGCACGAACGGAGAGAGGGAGATGGCATACGTGCTTTATCTTGCTGGTTTTGATGTCAAGGATGTTATGATGACCGACCTTGTGAGCGGACGCGAGACCCTTGACGACATTAACATGATAGTTTTCTGCGGAGGCTTTTCAAACAGCGACGTGCTCGGTTCTGCAAAAGGCTGGGCCGGGGCTTTCCTCTACAACCCCAAGGCAAAGGCTGCGCTCGACCGCTTCTATTCGCGCAAGGACACCCTTTCGCTCGGCGTTTGCAACGGCTGCCAGCTAATGGTTGAGCTTAACCTGATAAACCCCGACCACAAAAAACGCTCGCATTTGCTGCACAACAATTCCCACAAGTTCGAGAGCAATTTTGTGGGCGTGGACATAGAGAGGAACGAAAGCGTGATGTTCGGCTCGCTGTCAGGCTCGAAGCTCGGTCTGTGGGTGGCTCACGGCGAGGGGCATTTCTCGCTTCCCGAGCCGGAAAGCGCGTACAACATCGTAATGAAATACTCATACGACAAATATCCCGCAAACCCCAACGGTTCCGACTACAACACCGCCGGAATTGCGAGCGCGGACGGCCGCCATGTGGCTATGATGCCCCACCCGGAAAGGGCTTTCCTGCCGTGGCAGTGCGCATACAGTCCGTCTGACCGCCAGAACGACGAAATCACGCCGTGGGTTGAGGCTTTTGTCAACGCACGCAAATGGGTTGAGGAGCATACAAAATAAAAAAGGCTGCAAAAAGGGGCGTTTTGCGCCCCGGCAGCCAATATGGCGATGACGCATATTGGGGCGTGCGCTGTGTAGGCGCACTCTATTGCACAAAAAGCCGCGTGGCTCGGGCATTTGCCGAGGTTGCGCGGTTTTTGTTGTTTTCAGCCCTCGGTCTGTAGATTGCCGAAAATTTGCAACCGTTTGATTTGCAAACGGTTGACTGATTTTATTTGCGCCGTGTAAGTTTTTGTTTTCCAGATGTTTGCAATGGGCGAAAAAAGGTCTGACGTAGTTTTAATTATGTCTGATGTAATTTTTCCTGCATAGGACATAGTTTTTCCTATATCAAATGTAATTTTAGCGGTTTTGGTTTTGCGCGATTTGTGTGGGCGTTTCGCATACGCCCTGTGTGCTGTCGCATGAACCGCATTGCACAGGCAAAAAGCCATTGCGGCAAATTGTAAGACCCGATGCACGAAAAGCGGTGTATTGTTTGGCAGAGAGGGCTGTTTTGTGTAAATTCGCGACATTAAACTT
>CAKRMO010000373.1 GCA_934364765.1 uncultured Bacteroidaceae bacterium
CTTGTCTTTCACACTCAGTTTCTTATCCCCGCCAAGAATGGCAAAAACAACGCCCTTCCATAACATGAACAAAACGGCAAGCAGCACACAGCCCGCCGCATACCGCAGAAACAACGCCATAGATATTTCATGGAACGGCATATATGTTATGTAATCTGTCTTTACTTCTCCGATGTTTCCGCCAAAAGCCGCCGCAGCCACAACAGCCATTGCCACTGAAACCGGCAGCAGCGCACGCGCCACGGCACGGAAATATTCCATGATGTTTCTTGTTCCTTTCTTAATGCTTGCGCCAAGAGTCAATGCGTCTGCAATGTTTTCTGAATTGTCCATGCTTATTTCTTTTACAGGTTACGAAGATAAACAAAATCTGACTATCTTTGCATACATATATGGAAAATAAAGTCATTTCATGGGGATTCATCGGCTGCGGCGAAGCCACCGAGAAGAAAAGCGGACCGGCTTTCTCTCTCGTGGAAGGTTCGCGTGTCGTTGCCGTTATGAGCAGAAGCGAGGACAAAGTGCGCTCCTACGCAGAGCGGCATGGCATTCCCAAATGGTACACAGACGCACAACAGCTTATAGACGACCCTGACGTAAACGCCATATACATCGCCACGCCTCCGTCCACCCATGCCACATACGCCATTATGTCATTGAAATCAGGCAAACCCGCGTATGTGGAAAAGCCTTTGGCTTCAAATTACCAGGATTGCGGGCGCATAAACCGCATTGCCGAAAAAACCGGCGTTCCATGTTTCGCGGCATACTACCGCAGGTATCTGCCTTATTTCATCAAAGCAAAGCAAATTATAGCCAGCGGGGAAATCGGGAAAGTGATAAACGTGCAGCTGCGTTTTGCCGCACCGCCAAGAGACCTTGACTACAGCAGACAAAACCTGCCGTGGCGTGTGCAGCCAGACATTGCCGGCGGAGGGTACTTCTATGATTTCGCCCCACACCAAATAGATATGCTCCAGGAACTTTTCGGACCGATTGTGGAAGCAAAGGGATACTGCGACAACCGCGACGGGCTTTACGAGACAGAGGACACCGTCAGTGCGGCATTCAGGTTCGCCTCCGGGCTTCCCGGCTCAGGCTCTTGGTGTTTTGTCGCCCACGAGTCCGCAAAGGAAGACCGCATTCAAGTTATCGGAGACAAGGGTGAACTTTGTTTTTCCATATTCACATACAATCCAATAGAACTGAACACAGAGCGCGGACGCGAAGAAATCAATGTTGAAAACCCGGAACACGTGCAGCTGCCGCTTATAAAACTTATTGTCGAGCACCTGCAAGGCAAAGCCATTTGCAATTGCGACAGCGTAAGCGCAACTTCGGTGAACTGGGTTATGGACCGCATTCTCGGCAAGATTTGACACCCTGCGCTTTTCCCAACCGCAATTTTCGCTTTGAGACATATTTACGCCATATTGACAATCTTTGCACTTGCGCTTTTGACAAGCCCAAGCTCCATGGCGCAAACTCCTACAGAAACAGGGGCAGAACTACACAAGGCAGAAAACGGCGGCAATCAGAATGTACAGCGTCCACAAAAGCGCAAACGAAGCAAACTTTACCGCTTCTTCCAAAACTTCAATGCCATCGACACAACGTATGTAG
>CAKRMO010000374.1 GCA_934364765.1 uncultured Bacteroidaceae bacterium
TTCAATCAAGTTTTAGCACGGCAAGGAAAGCCTTCTGCGGCACCTGCACGTTGCCTATCTGCTTCATGCGCTTCTTGCCCTTCTTCTGTTTTTCGAGCAGCTTGCGCTTTCGCGAAATGTCTCCGCCGTAGCATTTTGCGGTTACGTCCTTGCGCACCTGCTTCACGGTTTCGCGTGCGATTATCTTCGCCCCGATTGCCGCCTGTATGGCTATGTCGAACTGCTGTCGCGGCAGCAAGTCCTTCAGCTTCTCGCACATTCTGCGTCCGAACGCCACGGCGTTGTCGGCGTGGGTGAGCGTTGAAAGCGCGTCCACCGGCTGGCCGTTAAGCAGTATGTCGAGTTTCACCAGCTTTGAGGGACGGAAGCCTATGCCGTGGTAGTCGAACGAGGCATAGCCTTTCGAAATGCTCTTAAGCTTGTCGTAGAAGTCGATCACTATCTCTCCGAGCGGCATGTCGAAGTTAATCTCCACGCGGTTTCCCGCAATGAAGTTCTGGCTCACAAGCTCGCCGCGCTTTGAAAGGCACAGGGTCATAATCGGCCCTATGTACGCCGTGTCGGTTATTATGGTGGCGCGGATGTAAGGCTCTTCCACATGGTCAATGTCGGCAACTTCGGGCATACTTGCAGGATTGTGCACCTCCTTGGCCTCGCCGTGGTGGTCGTAAACCATATACGAAACGTTGGGTACTGTGGTTATTACGTCCATGTTGAACTCGCGGTCGAGCCTCTCCTGTATGATTTCCATGTGGAGCAGACCGAGGAAGCCGCATCGGAAGCCGAAACCGAGCGCAACCGAGCTTTCCGCCGAGAATGTCAGAGAGGCATCGTTCAACTGCAGTTTTTCGAGCGAGGAGCGCAGGTTCTCGAAATCCTCGGGCGATATTGGGTAAACGCCGGCAAACACCATAGGCTTCACCTCCTCAAATCCGTCTATCGCCTTGTCGCAGGGATTGTCAACCTTGGTGATTGTGTCGCCCACCTTAACCTCGGTTGCCGTCTTTATGCCGCTCACTATGTAGCCCACATCGCCGCAATGCAGCGTTTTCTTGGGCGAAAGGCTCATTTCGAGCACCCCCACCTCATCGGCCACGTAGTCCTGCTTGGTGTTCACAAACACCACATGGTCGCCCTGGCTTATGGAGCCGTTTACAATCTTGAAATATGCGATGATGCCCCGGAAGCTGTTGAACACCGAGTCGAATATCAATGCCTGGAGGGGTGCGTTCTCATCCCCAGCGGGTGCAGGGACACGCTCCACTATGGCATTGAGAATTTCGTCTATGCCCAAGCCCGTGCGTGCCGAGGCGCGGATTATGTCCTCGCGCTTGCAGCCTATGAGGTCAACTATCTCGTCCTCCACCTTGTCGGGCATGGCGTTTGCCATGTCGCACTTGTTTATCACCGGGATAATCTCAAGGTCGTTCTCAATGGCCATGTAAAGGTTGGAAATTGTCTGCGCCTGCACGCCCTGCGTGGCGTCCACAACCAAAAGCGCACCTTCGCACGCAGATATGGAGCGGCTCACCTCATACGAGAAATCCACATGGCCCGGGGTGTCGATAAGGTTGAGGGTGAACATTTCGCCGCCGTGCCCATACTTCATCTGTATGGCAT
>CAKRMO010000375.1 GCA_934364765.1 uncultured Bacteroidaceae bacterium
TTTTCAAGGCAAATCCGGGTAAGTTTGCGGTTCATCATGTTGTGTTCCGCCTGAGCAGGACTTTTGTCCCGAACCTTGAATACAGGGCTTTGGAGAAAGAGTTTGCCGGGCGTGCCGGCGGATTTGGGGCAAAGGATGTAAGGGACTTTGTTATCGGCATGAGAAAGTCCAAGCTCCCCGACCCGAAAATCCTTGGCAATGCCGGTTCGTTTTTCATGAACCCTGTGGTTTCTGGCGAAAGGTTTGCGGAGTTGCGGAAAGCCTTTCCCGACATACCGCATTTTGCAACAGACAAAGGAATTAAGATACCCGCAGCGTGGCTCATACAGCAGTGCGGCTGGAAAGGCAGGCGAATGGGGAATGCCGGCGTTTATGAAAAGCAGCCGCTGGTGATTGTAAATCTTGGCGGCGCAAAGGCGGATGAGATTGTAAGTCTTTCAAAGTGTGTTACAGACGATGTTTTGCGGAAGTTTGGCATAACATTGAAACCCGAAGTTCAATTTGTGTAAAGACCATACATTATGGACGGAAATCAGGACGGCGGCAGGTCGAAAATAACGTTCCTCGGCACGGGAACATCCACCGGCGTGCCCCAGTTGGGATGCGGCTGCGAGGTGTGCCGTTCCGCCGACCCGCACGACAGGAGAATGCGCTGCTCGTCCCTCGTGGAGGTTGGCGGGGCGAGGGTTCTGATAGACTGCGGCCCAGATTTTTATTTCCAGATGCTCCACAGGCCGTTTGCGCCGTTCGATGCAGTCTTGCTCACGCACGAGCATTATGACCACGCGGGCGGACTTGACGACTTGCGCCCTTACAGCATCGATGTGGCAGAAAGGATATATTGCAACCAGACCACGGCAAGGCACATCCGCGAAAGGCTGCCGTATTGCTTCGAGTCAACCGACGTGAAAAGGCTTCCGCATCTGAACATGAACACAGTCGAACCTCACGAGACGTTCTATGTGAAGGAAGTGCCTGTAACGCCGTTGCGGGTGTTTCACGGGAGCATGGAAATACTTGGCTACCGAATAGGAGGCTTGGCATACATTACGGACATGAAGACAATTCCGGAGGAGGAGCTGCAGTATATTTCCGGGGCGGAACTCCTTGTTGTGAACGCGCTGCGCAGGAAGCCGCATCCCACCCACCAGTCGATAGGCGAGGCTGTCGGGTTTGCAAAACAAACGGGTGTGCCGTCGGTTTATTTTGTCCACATGAGCCACGAAGCAGGGCTTCACGCCGAAATTGAAAAAAGGCTGCCGGAGAATTTCCATGTAGCTTACGACGGACTTGAAGTGGAATTTTGAACGCCGAAAGCAAAATCTGTTGAAGGCAATGCTTTTTTGTGAACTTGCGATATGCGATAATCCAAATAATTGTGCCTCCGTAGGGGCATATTGCATACGTCTTGAATTGCGCGGATTATGCAATTTGGCAGTGGTGTTTGTAACGTGGTTCATGCAGTGGCATATAGGGCGTATGCAATACGCCCCTACAATGGCGCAAAACAAAAACCGCAAAAATTACATAGGACATAGGAAAAACTACGTCCTATGTAGAAAAAATTATGTCTGATATAATTCAAATTACATCAGACCTTTTTCCGCCATATGCAGACCC
>CAKRMO010000376.1 GCA_934364765.1 uncultured Bacteroidaceae bacterium
CACCCTGGACGCATAAGCGACAAACAGCGCCGCAAACGCCACAGGCAGCACATGGCGCGGCGTTCCCGGCGGAAGCAGCCGCCAAAGCGCGAAAGCCGCCGCGCTGTATGCCAGCCACCCGGCCACGTGCCTTGCAAACTGGCGGCGGCTTATGCCTTTCCCGTCAAGCAGCATGAGCAGCGCACTGCCGAACAGCCACACGGCAAGCCAGTAAGTGCAGAGGTTTATAAGTATCGCCTTCGCGGGGGCGGCAAGACGCGGGGTGGCGAAAAGGTGCACCACATAATTTGCGGAAAGCACCAGAAGCGCGACGCCCATAAGCGTGCGCGACACGCGGTATGAACGGTAAACCGCCTTGTCGGGCAGCTTGCCGAATATGAAGCGGTAGCTGAAGAATATCATCAGCGTAAGCGACACACACAGGGCGTAGTGATACACCATTACCTCCATTGCTCGTTATTCCCAGTGCAGCATTTGCAAATATACAAAAAACGCCGCAAGCTTAGGTTCACAAAATTATTTATTAGCCAAAACTTCCAGAAACGGCTTATTACTTAAAACTAATACCGGAAATTCTGTTGCGGTGGTTTGCAATGCGGTTCATGCGGTGGCGCACAGGGCGGTTGCCACCGTACCCGCAAGTGGCGCAAAACAAAAAACGGCAGTTTTTCAGGAACACCCCGGAAACTACATCGGATGTAAGAAAAACTATGTCCTATGTAGGAAAAATTATGTCTGATATAATCCTGACTACATCAGACCTTTTTTTGCCGCTTGCAAACCATTGAAAAACAAAAACTTACACCACCGCTTCCAATTCCATGCAAAACACTGCGGCACAGGCAGTTGCGCAAAACGCCCCAAATGCCGTCCCATATTTGTCCCAATGGCGTTCCCGGCAGCGAAACCATGCGCGCCAGACTTTGCGCACGCCACCGCCGGCAACGCACACGCAATGCAAAACCGCGTTGTGAAAATGGCGTGCAGGGCGCGGAAACAAGCGGTTTTCAGACTGACCGCATAATTTTTCGCAAAAAAAATGCCAAAACCCTTTGACATTCATTCAAAAAATCACATTTTTGTACATCCTAAAAGGCTGTATGGCATAACATACGGTCATAGTCGGGATGTGCATACCAACAGAATAAAAAATTTAATTACTTTGCCATGAAAAGAATTTATATAGGATTCTTTGTTTTGGTGGCTGCCATTTTCAGCTTCCAGTCGTGTACTGACAATGTGGACGACTCTGATATGTTTGTCTTCACCGGCAAGTCGATTGCCGACTATGTGAAGGAAAATCCCGACCTCAGCAACTACTACTTCATGCTGCAGCACGCCAAGAGCGGCAAGAAAGGCTCCACAATGGACCACCTGCTCGAGGCGAGGGGCAACTACACGGTCTTTGCGCCGACAAACGCCGCCGTGCAGCACTACCTCGACTCGATTTTCGCGACACCCAACTACGACATCAGCCAAACGCCCGACTCGGTGGCGCAGGACATCGTGTTCAACAGCATAATCGACACGGAGAGCAACGAGGCATACAAGACAACCACGTTTCAGGAAGGCACGTTCGACTACAAGACCATGGCCGACCGCTTCGCAACCGTC
>CAKRMO010000377.1 GCA_934364765.1 uncultured Bacteroidaceae bacterium
GCTCTCGTGTTGAGCGGTTGCAATATGAGCAATACGGCCAAGGGCGGAATTATCGGCGGCGGCAGCGGAGCGGTTCTCGGCGGTCTTATAGGCAAGGCGGCCGGAAATGCGGGCGTTGGCGCGGTGATAGGCGCGGCTGTAGGCACAGGCGCGGGCGTTCTTATCGGAAACCGCATGGACAAAGTGAAGAAACAGGCGCAGACCGTGGAGAATGCAAAGGTTGAGGAGGTGAAGGACAACAACGGGCTTTCGGCCGTTAAGTGCACCTTTGACTCGGGAATACTTTTCAACACGGGCAAGTCTGAACTCAGCTCGGCCGCAAAGTCATCCCTGAACGATTTTGCGCAGAATGTGCTCAACAAGAACAAGGATGTTGACGTTGCCATACAGGGCTATACCGACAACCAAGGTTGGAAGAACTCCACTGCGGAGCAGAGCGCAAGCAAGAACCTCGACCTTTCGCGCCAGCGCGCACAGGCTGTGGAGGCTTACCTGAAGTCGTGCGGCGTTGACGGAAATCAGATAAAGAAAACCGAAGGCTTTGGCGAGCAAAACCCGGTGCAGGACAATTCCACCGCAGCCGGCCGCCAGCAGAACCGCCGCGTGGAGATTTATATGTATGCCAGCCAGCAGATGATAAAGTCTGCACAGGAAGGCACGCTTCAGTAAAACAAACAAGCAAGTCAGCAAACCGCCGGAAAGGGAAGCCGCTCCGGCGGTTTGCTTTATGTGTCAGGTCATGTTTCTTCTAAAATCAATATTAAAGCACATTCTGCTGTGGATTATAATCGGTTTTTTTGCATCGTCAATAGGAATGGTGCTTGTTTACAAGGTTGTGCCGGTTTATGTAACCCCGCTAATGATTATACGCCTTTTCCAGCAGCATGACAAGGGCGAAAAACTGAAACTCCACCACCGCTGGGTGCCGCTTGAAAGAATCAGCAAAAACCTGCCTGTTGCCGTTGTCGCGTCAGAGGATCAGCTTTTCATGGAACACCACGGTTTCGACCTCAAGCAGATACAAAACGCGGCTTTCGACCGCATAGAGGGGAAACGCAAGCGCGGCGGCAGTACGATAAGCCAGCAAACGGCGAAGAATGTGTTTCTGTGGCCAACGTCGTCGTGGGTGAGGAAAGGCTTTGAGGCTTACTTTACGGTGCTTATTGAGTTTGTGTGGGGCAAGAAGAGGATAATGGAGGTTTACCTCAACAGTATTGAAATGGGAAACGGCATATATGGCGCGGAGTCTGTGGCAAAGCGGCATTTCCATACCGATGCCGAAAATCTTTCAAGGGGGGAGTGCGCCCTTATTGCCGCCACTTTGCCAAATCCCCTGAAATTTGATTCTGCAAATCCCTCGCCTTACATAAAAAGGCGCAAGAATGCCATTCTCGGTCAGATGAAGAATGTAAAGCCTTTGCTGGAATCGCTTTTCAGCGAAGGCGAATGACGCGTATGCCCAATTGCGAGCCGCGCTTCTTTTGGTATTCGTAAAGGCTTTGGCTGTCGAGAATTACCTTGTGCTTCAGCGATGACGCGTTAAGCAGGTGCAACCTGCCGTTCTTCCATGCCGCAATCCCCACGTGGCTTATGTC
>CAKRMO010000378.1 GCA_934364765.1 uncultured Bacteroidaceae bacterium
CCGCGTGAAACGTTCACGGTGGCGTATGTAAGTGCGTTGTCCTGCGGCGTGTCCTTTATCAAGTGGAGCGGCACGGCGTCTGTGAAGTCCGGGTTGTTCGCCCCCTCGAATATTCCGAGCTGCATACGCTGCGGCCATCCCTTGCGTGAGGCGTAGGCAATCTTGGTTATGACGTGCTTTGCCCCGAGGTCAAGCCCCACCCATGTGTTGCTGCGGACGTTGGAGCCGTAGAAGGTTGACAGGTTGCCGTCGAACGCCACTTCGGGCCCGCCGTTGGAGTAGTCGGCTTTTTCCGAGCCTATGGGCGTTCCCGAAAGCTCCTTGCTGTTTTGGGCGAATGCGCTTGCCGTTGCCAGCAGTGCCGTGAATATTGTGAGAAGTATCTTGTTCATGGATAATTTCGCTGTGATATGTCGCAAAGATACTAAAAACAACGGATAACACGGCAAATCCGCTGTTTATCTCACCATTATTTTCTTGCTCACTGTGTTGTCGCCCGAAATTATCCTCACAATATATATTCCCTTTGCGAGTGCCAGCCTCACGCTTCCGCCCGTGCCTTCTGCGCTGGCGGCTTCCGTTCCGCTCATGTCGTACACGCTAACCCTGTCGCCCCTTTGCAGCGCGGCAATCTCTATTCCGCCGTCTGCGGCAGTGATGCTTGTTTCAGCGTTGCGCATTTCGGCTTGTCCTATACCCACGGGTATGAGCCCCACCTTGTCGTCCATCCAGGGAATGCGGTATGCGAGGAAATCGCGCACCACCTGCATTTCGCCCTCATACGACCCGGTTATCTGGTAGTTCTGATTAACAATCTGGTTCATTATCGGCCAGCGCACGAAGTTGAGCTTCTGCGACTCGTAAACCTCCGTCTGCATACTGTCGAGGAACAGGTTCAGGTTTTCAAGCGTCAGCCCGCCGTTGTTTCTTGCGTCGCTCCACAGCTTTCTCATCCTTGCGCCCTCAACGCCTGTTACCCTTGCCACGAAGTCCCTCATGTTTCCCGCACTTGTGGTGTTGGGCGAAAGGAAGAGGAAATCAGGGTTTCCGGCAACTGGATGCACGCGTATGTCGTTCTCGAACGCGAGGTCGAAGTCCCACACCGGTCCGGTGCGCCAGCGCGTGGAGTCGCGGTCCTTGTACATGTGCACGCTCCACCATGCGTCAACGTTGGCCGCAAGCTCCTCCACGAGTAAACGCCTAAGGAACGAGTCTTCGTCAAGATAGCGGCGGAAGCCCATCACCGGGTTGTTGTATGAGGCGGAAGCCACGCGGCTCACCATACGGTTGAAGGCGGTTTGCAGGTAGCTGAACTGGGTGTCGGTTATGTCGTCCTCGTCGGGGTATTTCAGCGACACGGGAAGCCCGTAGTCTTTGGTCGTGAACCATTTCTTCTCTTCGCCGGCGTATGCGTCTATCTCCACAAGATACCCTCCCGTGAGTTCCGACCCGCTGTTGTCGCCCGCGTCCATTTCGGTAACGTCCACGCGGTTTTTCCTCACCTCTATCTGGTCGCAAAGCTGGTAGGTGCCCTTGTATTCGCCGTTGAACATCACGTCAACCATTCTGCCGGCGGGGGTGTAGTC
>CAKRMO010000379.1 GCA_934364765.1 uncultured Bacteroidaceae bacterium
TAGTGAACGGCGCGGCAAGCGATGACGAGGCGTATTACGGGGAACTTGACACAATGTCGCCCGAAGGCAGGGACATGATGATAGTGGAAGTGCCGGTGCACGAGCCGTGGCAGGTGTTCGCCTATCTGCCCGTGGGCGGCTGGAACGAATGCCCCGACTTCAGGGAGCACATGGCGGTGGCGAAATACTGGCATGAGAAATACGGCGCGACGATAGCCGGCATTTCAAACGACACCATAGAATACGTGCTGCCGCACCCGGTTTCCGAAGCCGAAGCCAAGGAACTCGCCAAGGAACAGTTCGCATACTGCACCGACAACATTTACCAGGGATTCGACAACCTCGCCACCCGCGCCCTTGCCAGCACCAAGGCGACGGTGTGGTATTTCTGGTGGGACTGACACAACGGCGGACAGCCCCCCGACCATCCGCACGATTGCGGTTAATGCCGGCGGTTATTCAAACAAGTCGTCCATTGTTACCAGACTCTGAATGGAACTTACGTCAGAATCGGCGGTAAGTCCGTACGACGTAATCATTGTAAGGTTTATGGATTTTTTTGTCCCAGTCTCTCTTGCAAATACATCCACACGGTGCTGCATTTTCTCCGCCTCGTCAGCATAAAGGGCGTATTTGCTTTTTGCATACTTCATTTCGCAAACATTTATCACGCTGTCGTTGCGGTCGATAAGCAAATCTATCTGCACGCCTTTGCCAATCCACGAATGCGCCGTGCTGACAACGGCGGAAAATCCCAAAGCCTTTTTGATTTCGTCAATATGCTGCAAACACACGCGCTCGAAGGCAAGCCCCGCCCACGCGTTGTGCAACGGCGAATTGTACATGGACGACCAAAAATGAGAGTCGCCGTTCTTGTTTTTCCGCACAAACTGGAAAAAGAAAAGCGTGTAATTGTCCATTAGCTGGTAAACGGCATCCTTGTTGTTCTTTCCTATGCAGGTATATTGCCGTATGAAGCCGCACTGCTCCAACTCCTTCAACGCCTTGCAGAATGAAGCATTGTCCGAGAACTTCCCTTTTTTAAGAATTTCATGACGCGGCATACCGACTTTCTTGGTTGACAAAACGTTTATAATACCTATGTGTATTGTGGGGTTTTTGAAAAGAGAAGCGTAAAGGGCATCGTACTCGTTGGAAAGCTCCCCGTCTTCTGCAAAGAACATACGGTCGAAATTCTGCGCCACACTGAGCCCCTTTTTCATGAAACCCCAATAATAAGGAATGCCTCCAATAGCCATATAAGCCTCCATAATTAAATTGCGCCTGTAACCGAGACCGCTGTGCCTGCAATACAATTCGCATTCGCGCAGCGTGAATGGACGGAGGTATATGCGCTTGGTAAGGCGGTTGTGAAGTCCGCCGTAATTCATGATTACATTGTCTATAATCCACGACGTGGCGCTTCCGCAAACAATCAGGACAATGTCTTTGCGCATTGTTGCCCAACCGTTCCAAAAATGATCAAGGGCGCGTATGAAGTTGGAACGTACTGTGTCCATCCACGGCATTTCGTCAATGAACACCACCTTTTTCCCTTCAGGCAGACTTCCGAGC
>CAKRMO010000380.1 GCA_934364765.1 uncultured Bacteroidaceae bacterium
GCCTGACGGTGTCGCCCATATTGTAGCGTTTGTAGTTTATGCGCAGGTGGGGGAATGTTTCCGACGTGAACACAAGCTTTATCGAGTCGCCCTCCACAGGCTTTACGCTGCAATACAGCCCGCGGTTGGCGCTGTCAACCGCACACGGCACGCCGTTGCACGAAATCGGAAATTCGCGCTTGCCGCCATCGACAAAGCCCGCACGGATTGTGCAGGGCAGGGCCGTTATAAGAACCAGTATATATAATATGCGTGTCATGGTATGTTTGTTGCGTTTATTTCCTTATCACCTGCATTGCCTTTTCAATGGTGGCATCGCCCTCGTTTATTATCTGGAAATACTGCGACGTGTCCCAGATGTCCCTCGCCACAAGGGCTTTCAAAGTTTTGGCCACGAGCTTCGCGGTTTTTGCCTTTTCCTCCTCGTCCTTGGGCGTTATCTTGTCCTTTTCGCCGGCGGCGAAAATGCTGTCAACCAGCTCTCCCGGAACTTCATAGTTTTTCCTGAAGGCTTCAAATTCGGGATAGCCGCTCTTCAGGCTGCTGCGGTGGCGGTCGATGTATTTTGTGCCGGCGGGCAGTATGAGGTTCTTGCGCGACAGGCTGCGGTAGTATTTCGTGTAAGTCATGGTGTCGAGCGGCACAAAATAGTCGGGGATTATGCCCCCGCCGCCGTAAACAGGGCGGCGCTTCTTAAGGGTGAAGCATTTGAGCGAGTCGTTGTGGTGTATGCTGTCGGCGTGGAAAAGTTCCCCGCTGCGCAGGCGGTTAAGCTCGTCAAGGCTGTAGGCCTCCTTCTCGCCCGGCTTGTAGGGCTTTTGTATGCACCGCCCCGCAGGAGTGTAGTATCTCGAAACCGTGAGGCGAATCATGGAGCCGTCGGGAAGCTGCACAGGCTGCTGCACCAGGCCCTTGCCAAAGCTTCTCACACCCACTATCGCGGCGCGGTCGTTGTCCTGCAATGCACCGGCGAGGATTTCCGCCGCAGACGCGCTGAACTCGTCAATCAGAACGGCAACATTGCCCTTGGTGAACATTCCGCCGCCGCGTGCCTTGTATTCAGACGAAGGCACGGCGCGTCCCTTGGTATATACCACCATGTCGCCCTGTTGCAGGAACTCGCTTGCAATCTGCACCGCCGCCTCCATAAAGCCGCCGCCGTTGCTGCGGAGGTCTATTATAAGGCGGCCCATGCCTTTTTCCATCAACCCCTTCATGGCTGTGCGCACCTCGTCGGGCGTTTTCTGGCCGAAAGAGCCGAAGCGTATGTAGCCCGTCTTGCCGTCAATCATATACGAGGCGTCAAGAGTGTGGAGAGGTATCTTGTCGCGCACCACGTCGAACTTGATTTCCTCCCTCACCCCGGGGCGCACCACCCCAAGATGCACTGTCGTGCCTTTTTTGCCGCGCAGCATTTTCATTATAGCGTCGGTAGGCTTTTTCACGCCCGCAATCAGCGTGTCGTTCACGCGCACAATGCGGTCGCCCGCCATTATGCCCACTTTCTGCGACGGGCCTTTGTCGGTGGGCTGTATCACAACGAGCGTGTCCTCAATCATATTGAAC
>CAKRMO010000381.1 GCA_934364765.1 uncultured Bacteroidaceae bacterium
GTATTGATTTCCAAAAGAATGACAGTGTAAAAGATGCACGCTGTAATGTTTTGTTTTTCAGACGTTTGAAAGCGGCAAAAAAAGGTCTGATGTAGTTTGATTTACATCAGACATAATTTTTCCTGCATCGGACATAGTTTTTCTTACATTCGATGTAGTTTTAGCGGTGTTTCGGTAGAAGTAAGCAATTTTGGGGTTGCGCCATTTGTATGGGCGTATTGCATACGCCCTGTATGCCACCGCATGAAACGCACTGCAAACCGCCGCCGCGACATCGCAAATCCGCGCAATTTAGGGCGTATGCAATACGCCCCTACGGCGGTGCAAATCGTTGGTTAATTGTAAATTATATTCCGCCCAGCGCGATTAATCAATATGATGCGGTTGCGGGGATTCCCGCTTCCTTTATGAGGCTCACAATGCGGTCGAGTTCCTCGTGGGTTGCCTTTCTCAGCTTTTGGTCGGGCGTTTCGCGGTCTATGGTGTAAATCATCACCTCCTGCGGCTTTATTGCCTTTACGGCTTCGAGCCACGGCATCACGTATTCGTCGCCCGTGTTGTCAATGCTTTCCTCTCCGTCCGCGCCTTTAAGGAACATGGTCTGTATTATGACGTGCCCGTTGAAGAGCTTGAGCGATTCAATGATCTCGTTCACGTCATATTTCCCTGTGGGGCGGTTCAGCGTTTCGATGTAACGCTGGTTCACGGTGTCGAGCTTTTGCAGGTTGTTGTCCGCCTTCATGAGCGCGGCGCGTATTTCGGCTTTGGGCGCGAGCGTTGCGTTGCTCAGCACGCTTATCTTTGCGTTGGGGAAATATTCGTTGCGCAGCCCCACAACATCGTCCATTATTGCGGGGAAGTCGGGGTGGAGCGTCGGCTCTCCGTTCCCGGCGAAAGTAAGCACGTCGGGTTTCGGGCCGTTTTCCTTCATGTCCCTGAGCGTCTTTTCCAGGGCTTGCGCCACTTCCTCCCTCGTGGGGCGGCGGCTGTGCGGGCGGTGGTCGGCGTTGAAGCCGCATTCGCAGTAAATGCAGTCGAATGTGCAGACTTTTCCGTCTGCCGGCATAAGGTTTATTCCCAGCGAAACCCCGAGGCGGCGGCTGTGTATGGGGCCGAACACGGGCGAAGGATACAATACGGTTGACATGATGCTTATGGTTTTTATTGTTCCGCTGCAAAGATACCAATTAATACTTTCTGCGCGGCAGCCTTTGGTTTTCCAAAAGCGGCAAGGACAGGCGAAATATGCTTGAAACCTGCGGATATGTGCGAAAAAATGATAGATTTCCGCAGGTTTCAAGCATATTTCAGAGGTTTTTCTTTGTATGTGTGAAGCAAACGGATTATCTTTGCGCAGTTCAAAAACAATAAGTTATGCTTATCGGCAGGGAAAAGGAGAAGAAGGTGCTGCTGGGTGCACTTGCATCCGAACAATCAGAATTTATTGCGGTGTATGGGCGCAGACGTGTGGGAAAGACATATCTGATACGCGAGACGTTCGGATATGAATTTGCTTTTCAGCATACAGGGATATTGGATGCCCCTTTGCGGGAGCAGCTGAAGG
>CAKRMO010000382.1 GCA_934364765.1 uncultured Bacteroidaceae bacterium
CAGGAATACCGCATAACCCCGCGCTCCACCGAGGTTGTGGAACTTGAATGGGGCGGAAAGCTCGAGTTTATAAACTCCGTTGTGGGCGGTGCGATTGACGCGCGCTTCATGCCCGCGATACTCAAAGGCGTTATGGGAAGAATGGAGCGCGGCCCGCTCACCGGCTCATACGCCCGCGACGTGAGGGTGATTGTTTACGACGGAAAGATGCACCCGGTTGACTCAAACGAGATTTCGTTCACCCTTGCGGGACGCAACGCTTTCAGCGCGGCGTTCAAGGACGCAGGCCCGAAAATCCTCGAACCTATCTATGATGTCGAGGTGCTTGTTCCTGCCGACTATATGGGCGACACCATGAGCGACCTTCAGGGACGCCGCGCCATAATAATGGGCATGGATGCCGAAAAGGGATACCAGAAACTAACGGCGCGTGTGCCTTTGGCCGAGATGTCGAACTATTCCACCACGCTCAGCAGCATAACCGGCGGACGCGGCGCGTTCAGCATGAAGTTCTCAAGCTACGAGCTTGTGCCCACGGATGTTCAGCAGAAGCTCATCACGGCGTTTGAGAAAGAGAACGCCGAGGCGGAGGCATAACATAGCGCAGGAAATATCAGTCAGTCCAACCCTCCCCGACATCTGCCGGAGGGTTGGATTTTCCGTACTTGGGGTTTTGCGTCTCAAAGGCGCGAAAATGCGGGTTTGGCTGCAAATGGCTAACCCTTTGATTTACGCAAAGTTGCCGTTTTGTTGTGCGGTTTTGCAACGGTTTGGTTTACAGTGTGTCGCGTGTGCCGAAAAAAAGGTCTGATGTAGTTTGAATTATATCTGATATAATTTTTTCTATGTCCGATGTGGTTTTTTCTATGTCCTATGTAAATTTGCCCCCGGCTTTTAGGGCAAGGAAACCGTGCTTTGCGTTTCCCAAACAATTCCTCGCTTTTCTTTCTTGATAGTTTCCCCTTTTCGCGGGGTGTGCAGCCCGCTGCATTCCCTCTTAAACGGCAAAAACAGTTCCGGCAATAAGGGCAAATCTTGAATACCTTAAAATCCGGGCCACTTCTTTGTTTTTAGCGGCTTGGTCAATGCGGAATTTTGTAACTTTGCCATCAAAGTTCAACATCATGAGAAAGTTCGTATCATTCGTATTCACAGCGGCCCTTGCGGCATTTGCGCCAAAGGCAGGGGCGGAGATAACATTGCAGGGCATAGCCGGCGGCAGCTATTACCCTAAGTATATGCGCTCGTTCCAATCTTCGCCCGACGGCGAGAGCTATATGCAGATTAGCGAGGACGGCAAGAAACTCCTTTCGTATTCCTTCAGGAACGGTGCGCAGAACGGCGTAGTAATCGACCTCACCACCGCGCGCGGCGACAAGGTGGAGAGCATGGACGGCTATATAGTGTCGCCCGACAACAGGCGCATTCTTGTGCAGACTAACACAAAACGCATCTATCGCCGCTCGTTCACCGCCGACTACTACATTTATGATGTCAACAACAAGACCCTTACGGCGCTTTCAAAGGGCGGGGCGCAGATGCAGCCGCAGTTTTCGCC
>CAKRMO010000383.1 GCA_934364765.1 uncultured Bacteroidaceae bacterium
GCCAATATGTCGTGAAGCCTTTTCAGATGCAAAGTTGTAAGATAACGGTCAGAATAGAACGTATCAAAATGAGAATCCAACGCAGTGTTCTTCCACACCTTTTTTCCGGGAATGCTCACGCCGCTTTCTTGCGATGTTGCGCCTACCGCAATAATGTTTATGCGGTTTTTGCAGCTTTTGAAAGGTTCGCTGTCGAAAAGCGACTGCGCGGTTTCCTCCGCCTTTGCGTAAAATCTTTCCTTTTCGGAGACAGTATAGCCCTCGGCGACTATGGCAATGTCTATGCAGGTGTCCGGCGAGCCGCCCCGCCAAATGTATTTGCTTTCAGGCTCGCCCGTCTTGCCGACACTCCGTATTAGAATGTCTTTGGGATTGACCGTATGTACAAGTTTGGCAAGCGGTTTTCGGTGCACGTCGAAAAGAGTCAGGCTGATTTCCGCCGTATGCCTTGGCATGGGCAACAGGAACACATTCTCAAAGGAGCGTCTCAAACGTGTGGCCTCCTCGGTTGACTGCCATTCCTGAAACAATGAGGAAAACGATGTGCGGTATATTACTTTGCGGGTTGCAGAGTCCCTCATCACTATCTGCCCGTTCCCTGCCACGCAAAGACTGTCAAGATTGTGCCTGCGTCCCGCCCATGCCGGCAGGCAAAGCAGCTCGTCGAGCGAAATTTCCTGTACGGCACTGTCGCCGGCAAATGTATAGTCGGTGCGCAACGTCCTGTTTTCAAACCACTCGTCAAAGTCAACATTATTGTTTGCCGCAATCGACAACGGAATTAGTGCAAGCGCAACAAACAGATTTCTTATCACAGACATATTCACTTCTTGACCATTGTTTTTCCAAGCTGTTCATACTTCACTGCCGAGCCTTTTGTTTCGTAAATCACGCTCTTGAAACGCGCCGCCGGCACTTCCACCGCGTCCTTTGTCATTTCAGGCACATTATAGCTCTTCATAAGCAGAATGTTTTGTTCGGGGTCGCGCTGCGGAAGCAGGAACGGCTTGTGTTCACGCCCCTTCTTGTCGAAATACGAAATGTAAAGCCGCGTGTAAGAACCGTCGTCCCTGCGCGAAGCAAACACCATCCACCGTCCGTTCGAGCTCCAAGTGTGATAGCTTTCCGCATCATTGCTGTTGGCTGCGGAAAGGGGGCGCACTTCGCCTGTCTGCAAGTCTTTTACGTAAAGATCGGCGCAGCGGTGCCATATATGAAACTGCCCGTAGTCGCCAAGCGTGAATAGCAGATACCGCCCGTCAGGGCTTACACGCGGCACGCTCGCGCTCTTTCCCATTGACACGCAATCCACCTCCAGTTCCGGCTTCCCGAAAGTTTTGGCCTTTGCATCGAATGCCATACTCATTATGTTATAGCGCAAATCACGGTAATGCTCCACCACATAGCGTTCCCGCTGCGAGGCATGAATTTCATTGAATGCCGGCACTTGGGCCACGCAATAATAAAGCCTTGTGCCCTCGGAGTTCCAGCAAGGAAAAGTCTCCAAAGCGTCCTGCGTTTTCAGAACGTTGCTTATTGTCTTGCGCTCTG
>CAKRMO010000384.1 GCA_934364765.1 uncultured Bacteroidaceae bacterium
CCAGCGCTTGTAATGATCGCGCTGGCGGATAACGGCATCCAAGCGCTGGGTGCAAAGTCCGTTGACCTGCTTCAGGCGCACCACGTCACCGGAGCTGACGGCGTTATCCAGCTCCAGCTCGTGGATGCGTTCCTGCATGGCGGATGGGGCTGATGCGGGAGGCTGGATGTCAAACACTTGGTCGGCGGATATGCCGACGGCTTTCATTACCGCGACAGCATCGTACAGCTTTGGATCGCGCTCACCGGACTGCATTTTGCAGACGGCGGAATAGCTGATGCCGGACAGTTTGGCCAGTTCCTCGTTGGTGATGCCCTTGTCCATTCTGGCTTTATGGACAAGGGCAGGGAAGTCCTGAATATGCTGCGCAAGTTCCTGAATTTCTGACATGATTTTCCCCTTTCTATCTGTAACGGATACTATTTCATCCGTAAAAGTCCATATTTGGGGGACAATTACCCAGATATGAGGAGGCCTAAAAGCACCAACTACCCAAATTGAGGAGCGATTCCCCAAAATGAACGTAGACACCGCGGCGCACATAGAGTACGATTGAACCAAGCAAACGCCACAAAACGACATACGAGGGGGCACAGAAAATGAACGAACAGGAAGCGAGGGAATTGTTGGATGGAATGACAAGAGAGGATATGATTAGTCTTTATGAGATGCTCTTAGCTTTGCGGCATAAGAAATAACGTCCGCTACTTCGCTGGAAGAAAGACCCATAAGGACATTCATAAGCGCGGCATGAAGCTCGTTGGTCGAAAGATCGGCGGGCTTTTTGCTTTCTTCGAGGTCTTTACAGCGCAAATAATCAGGGTCGACCTCCAAAATCTCGGCCATACGCAAGATATTGGCATCTTTAGGCACACGGCCTTTGCTTTTCCACTGGGCAACGGCAGAGGAAGAGATAGGGATCATTGCATAAAACTCCTCCTTTGTCCAGCCTTTGGCCTTTACAAGGCAGTCGATGCGGTAGAGCATTGTCGTAATATCCATAAAGTGGCTCCTTTTTTTGTACAAAATATAGAAACGAACGCAACCTCTGCCAAACCACTTGACTTAGCAATGCGAAGTGATATACTAAGTATGCGAAGCGGAAAACGAAGCGAGCGCAAAGTAAAGGCAATGGTGCAAAGATGGCGTTAAATATGGTTCCAGACAAACTGTATTTAATCACACTCTTGGCAAATTGTCAAGTGGCACTAAGCGAAACTTTGCTGTGCGAAGTAAAAGAGGTTAGGAGAGTGAAGAATTGAAAGTAAATGGCTTCAAGTTGGCCCGGATTAAAGCGGGACTTTCTCAGGAAGAGGCTGCGGCGAAGCTGGGAGTAAGCCGCGTTACCGTGTCCAGTTGGGAATGTGACCTGTATAAGCCTTCAGCAGACACGTTGTTGAGAATCTCGGATGTCTACGGCTGCACGATAGATGAGCTTCTCAAGGGAGGGCTCACGAAATGAACGAGATGCAGGTATTCAATAACCCGGAGTTCGGAGAAGTTCGCGCCGTAGAGCATGGCAACGATGTTTGGTTTGTCGGAAAG
>CAKRMO010000385.1 GCA_934364765.1 uncultured Bacteroidaceae bacterium
GTCAAACGCCTGGGAATACCCGCGCTGCAAATGCACGACGGCCCGCAAGGGATTGGGCAAGGCATAAAAGGAATGTTCTTCCCATGCGGAATGCTCACCGCCGCAACGTGGGACAGAAGCATGGCAAGGCTCGTGGGCGAAAGCCTTGCGACAGATTTCAAAGACCACAACACCGATGTCATTCTCGGTCCGGGCGTGAACATTTACCGCGCCACACTTTGCGGGCGCAACTTTGAATACTTTGGCGAAGACCCGTACCTTGCGAGCGAGACTGCGAAACAATACATATTGGGAGTGCAGTCAAAGGGAGTTATCGCCACCATAAAGCATTTCGCAGCCAACAACATGGAATGGGGACGCATGGACGTGAACTCGAACGTTGACCTGCGCACGCTTAACGAAATTTATCTCGCCACATTCCGCAAAGCCGTCAAGGAGGCGAAAGTCGGGGCGGTGATGGACAGTTACAATCTTCTGTACGGACTCCACACAACCGAAAGCCGTTATCTGAACATCGACCTGCTGAGAAAGAAATGGGGCTTCAAGGGCATAGTGATGAGCGACTGGGGAGCGGTGCACTCCACAGTTGCCACGGCAAACGGCGGACTTGACCTCGAAATGCCAAACTCGCAATACTGGAAGCCGGAACTCATAAAGGACGCTCTTGCCAAAGGTCTCGTTTCTGAGGAAACAATAAACGAGAAAGTGCAGCACATCCTTCAAACCATGAGCGCGTTCGGAGTGCTTGACAAAAACGAGAACAAGAAAGCCGAACCATACGAAAAACCGGAATTGAAAGCCGCCGCACTGAAAATAGCGGAAAACGGCATCACGCTCCTTAAAAACGAGGACGACGTGCTGCCCATAGGGAAACAGAAGTTTGCCGTCATAGGCCCCAACGCCGACAAAATAGCTCGCGGAGGCGGCAGCGGGCAAGTAAACTACTATTCCGCCGTAACCCCATGGGCTGGAATAAAAAAGGCTTTCGGCAAACAGGCGGCATTCATTTCGGACGAAAAATACAAGACTCCTGTCACCGGGGCATTTTACACGGACGCATCTTTGAGCCGCCCCGGTTTGAAAGCGGAATACTTCAAAAACAAAAACCTTGAAGGCACGCCATTGGCCACAAGAACAGAGGAAACTCCGGCGATTTCAAACGAAACAAAGCTGCCGTCGGGCTTAACGAACGCGAACTATTCCGTTCGCTGGAGCGGAGTGTTCAAAGCCCCCAACACGGGCACTGTTATTTTCCGGCTTACAGGGGACGACGGCTACCGCGTAACCGTTGACGGCAAAACCCTGTGCAACGAGTGGAGAGACCAAGCCGCAAAAAAATCATCCTGCAAGCTCAACACGGAAGCCGGAAAGACATACAGCATCACCATTGAATACTACCAAGGCGGCGGAGACCAGAAATTCGAGCTCGCCATGCACGAGTATGACTTCGGCAAACTTGACACGCAGCTCAAAAACTTCAACACGGCGGTTGTTGTGGCGGGATATGACACCGACACCGAAAGCGAGGGC
>CAKRMO010000386.1 GCA_934364765.1 uncultured Bacteroidaceae bacterium
GCCGGCGGCAGGCCCAGTGGGGCGTGAATTCCGAAACAACCGGGATGCCGTTGCTGCGGAGCAGTGCCGTGCCGATGGACGAATAGAAGTCGCACGTGCCGAATGGGACTTTCATCCGCGTCTCCCATTTCATCATGGGGTATCGTATGGCTTTGTCTGCGTCAACGGTGGGCTTGAGGGTGTCCTGATAATTGCGCACAAGCATTTTGGCGGCTTCGAGCGTGGAGTTCCTGTACACATCGCAACGGTTCAGCTCCAGCAGGCTTTTTGATTGGAACTTTCTCAGTCTGGAACGCCAGTCGTCAAGAAGTTGCAGCTCCTCCACTTTGTATGGCAGCAGGTATTCGCAAAATTCGTCAAAGGTCAGGTGTTGCGCCCACAGACCTTTCCGCCAGTCGTCAAATGCGGCGTCAATGTTCCTTATCAGATACCGGGCTGTGATAATCCTTATGTCTTGCACCTTTTTAAGCTTTGCCATGCCCGAGCGCTCGGCGCATACGTTTATGGAGTCCCTTATGCTGCTGAAGCTGGAGTCTTTCATCGCCCGCAGGGCGGAGTCAACGGCAAGGGAGTATTTCAGTACCACCGATGTGTCGGAATAAGAATAGTGTCCGGGCATATTCCGTATAAGGAACTTGGCGGCTTCCAGCTTCAGGGAGTCCTTTTCATAGTGTTCAAGCACCTTTTCCAGTTCGCCCCTGTTGTTGCCCGCCAGCTCGAGCGCGTCTTCCAATTGGCGGTCTGCCTCAAACGAGGCGCAGCCGCCCAACAGCATTATTGATAAAATGAAAAATATCTGTTTCATGTCATTTGTTCCTGTGGTAAACATATTCCACCACGCCTAAAATATATTCTTCCGGCACAAGCCCCCAATAGCGCGAGTCGTTCGAGTCGGCAGCGTTGTCCCCCGCCATAAAATAGTAGTCGTGAGTGAACTGGTGCGTGCTTATTGGTTTGCCATTGGCATAGACGGCATTTTTGTCCTGATCCCACGTGATGCCTTTGCCCAGCTCCCATTCCAGTATCATCCTGTAATAAGCCGCTTCGCTTGGCGTGATTTTCATCACATCGCCTTTGCGCGGCACATAAACCGGGTGCATGTTCTTTATGGTGCATGGCGTGCGTCCGTCAAAGGGGAGGATGTTGAGTGCCTCCTTGGGAATTATGGAGTCGGGCGTTTCCGATAAAGCCCGCTGCATTTTCTCCACGCCAAGAACCCCGGTGTGGTTGTTGTTCCTGTAATATCCGTTTTCCGTGCGTATGCTGTCGCCCGGCACGCCAACCACGCGCTTGCAATATACATTGTTTATTACGAAGTTTATCTTGCCGTTATGGTGCGGAAAGTTGAACACAACAATGTCGTTGCGCTCCACTTTCCGCAACCCTTTCATCCGCCGGCTTTTCAGTTCCGCCCCCTCGAGGCTGAAATTGAAGCTGGTGTATATCCTCGCCCCCATCGTCAGCTTGTTCACAAACACCATGTCCCCGGGGCTTAGGGTGGGGAGCATGGAACAGGTG
>CAKRMO010000387.1 GCA_934364765.1 uncultured Bacteroidaceae bacterium
CAAAGGTTCTCCTGTGGACTTAGGGCTTTGGGGGAAATTCAACAGCGGAGAATTGATTGTGCCATTGGACACTCATGTGGCTCATGTCGCAAGAGGTTTGGGAATTACCGACAGTAGCACTTATTCTCTTTCTTCTGCAATGCGGATAACGAAGGCGCTTTCTGAAGTTTTCCCAGGGGATCCTGTAAAAGGAGATTTTGCCCTTTTCGGATTGGGGGTGAATGCATCTTCAAAATCATGAAGCTGCCAAAGGCGCTGTTTTTTATTACATGAAAAAAACTCCGGAGACTTTGTCGGACTCCAGAGTTTTTGTCGTTATGGGAAACTTGGCTTAAAAAGCCTTTTTGTACAGTTCAAGAGCAACGTCTTCTGTTACTTCGCGCGGATTTCCAGGCGTGCAAACGTCTTGCATGGCAGCCTTTGCCAAACGTGGCAGGTCTTTTTCTGTAATTCCCTTGCCGAGGTCGCGCAGATGTTGCGGAATGCCTACACGCACAGCCAAATCCTTAACGGCTTCAACGGCAGCTTTTGCCGCATCTTCATCGCTCATGCCTTCTTTGTAAACGCCCATTGTCTTGGCGATGATTACAAATTTGCCAATTGCCGAGGGGGCATTGTACTCCATTACCAACGGCAGCAGCAATGCGTTTGCAACACCGTGGGCAACGTCAAACATTGCCCCCAACGGATGAGCCATGCCGTGCACAAGTCCCAAGCCTACGTTTGAGAAAGCCATGCCGGCAATATACTGCGCTACGGCCATGCCGTTGCGCGCTTCTGCATTTTGTGGCTCGTTTACGGCTGTTTCAAGATGCCTGTTGATCATGTCGATAGCCTTGATTTCAAACATATCGCTCATTTCCCAAGCCGCCTTTGTCGTGAGTCCTTCTATTGCGTGTGTGAGAGCATCCATGCCTGTTGAAGCCGTAAGTCCCTTGGGCAGGGAGTACATAAGCTCTGCGTCAATGATGGCGATTGCGGGAATGTCGTTGGGGTCAACGCATACCATTTTCTTTTCGTTTGCCTCGTCGGTGATAACGTAGTTTATGGTGGTTTCAGCTGCTGTGCCTGCGGTTGTCGGCAGTGCGATAACGGGAACTGACTTGTGTTTTGTGTCGGCAACGCCCTCAAGAGACACTACGTCTGCAAATTCAGGATTGTTGGTGATAATTCCGACCGCTTTTGCGGTATCCATGGACGAGCCGCCGCCAACTGCAACAATGAAGTCCGCTCCGCTGTTTTTGAATGCTTCCACGCCGTTCTTGACATTGGCTACGGTGGGGTTGGGCTTTATGTCGCTGAATATTTCGTATGGAATGTTGGCATCATCAAGCACGCTGGTAACCATTCCGGTAACTCCGAATTTGATGAGGCTCGCGTCTGAAACAACGAGAGCTTTTTTAAGTCCAAGACGTTTGATTTCTCCGGGAAGTTCTTTGCGAGCCCCCGGGCCGAAGTATGATACTTCATTAAGGATAAATCTGTTAACCATGATATTTTAGTTTTATACAA
>CAKRMO010000388.1 GCA_934364765.1 uncultured Bacteroidaceae bacterium
TTCCAAGGTTGTCGCCCTCCTTGGGGTTTGCCGTATAGGAATACTGCACCCACATATACTTGGATTCGTGGGCAACGGTGTTCACGTCGAGCGTAACCTTGCGCTTGCTCGTCCCCTTCTCCACGGTTACAGTGCTTTTAAGGTCGGAAGGGTTTATATAATCCCTTTTTCGCGAGGGGGCTCCGGTCAGTTCGTAGTTTGTGCCTATGGTGGTGTCTCCAAGCCTCTCGTCGAACTCCATGTCGAATTCATATTTATTATAGGCGGGGCGGCCTTTCGCCCCTTTGAACGGACAATTTATATATGGTGTGCCAACCATGTACACTTTGCCGCTTTCCCAGCTTCTTTCGGCCGTATAGCCCTTCCCGCGGTTATGCCTCCACTTTCCGCGTATTCCGTAAGTGTGCTGCTCATACCACTCCATCTTGTCGGGCACAATCACCACGGTTACGTAGAATGTGCTCTTGTCCTCTCCGCGGCGCGGGTTATACAGGCGTATGCGGTAGTTAACGCCGTCTCTCGAAGCCGTATAGGTTTTCGGAAGCCAGCCGCCGTTGGCTTGATTTACGAGCCAATTTGCGCCGCCGCTCTCCTTTTCCACGGTACATTTGTCCAGCTCCGTGAGCGCCACCAGGTCTTTCCCGTCAAGGGTTACTATAGGGGCGGAATTGTCAAAATAGCTGTCATCACCCGAAGCGTCGAAATAGTTCAGTGTTATTTCCACATACGGGTCTTCGGGTGTGGGGCTTTTCCTAATGCTTGTATGTTGGTCAAAATACCATTCGCGGGCTTGCGATGCCTGCGAAATGCAGATAAGCGTCAAGATCAGGAAAAGCCTGCACCTTAGATGTGAAATATGCCTCATATCCTAAATGTTTTTTGTTGTTCGTACATGGTTGTTATGTATGCCGCATTGGCGGCGCAGGGCAAAGCAGCCCCTGTCAGTCTGTACGAAGTTAAGGATTGTTTAATTGCAAGGCGGCCGCTCTCCCCTGCCCCGCGCCCTTTTTTGGCGTTAGAGCAAGAAACTTTGCTGTTGGAGCAAAAACAACGGTGAAAAACAACAGGATTTTCAAAACTGCAAGTGGGAAGCCGGCACCTTTGCGCTTACTCCCTTTTGCCCCACTTGCCCGGGGTTACGCCCTCGGCCTGCTTGAATGTCTTGGTGAAATAGCTCATGGAAAGGTAGCCCGCCTTCTGCGCAACCTCCGCCATCGGCATATCGGGGTTGGCGGTAATGAGTTCCTTGGCATAGTCAAGGCGCAGGCGGTTCACCCATTCGCGGAACGATATGCCGTGGCGGCTGCCTATGTATGCGGAAATGTATGTGCGGTTTGTTGCGGTGTCGCGTGCCACGTCGGCAATTGTCAGCCCGCCGGCGGTGAACCCTTTTCTTTCCACCCACTCGTCAAGCTGCTGCGCTATGAGCTGCTCCTGCGTGCGCGACATTCCGCAATGCGCCCGCCCGCCGCCGTCAGCCTCCGCGCATTGGCCTTCACCCACGGCACACC
>CAKRMO010000389.1 GCA_934364765.1 uncultured Bacteroidaceae bacterium
TGTCAAGACCGTCTTTCGATGTAACAAGGGCGATGATGTCCCCGTCGTGAACGCTTGCCAGCTTGTCTTTTCCAAGGTTCAGGAGATTTTTGGGGATATAGTTCACGGTTTTCCCGTTTATGGCATTCTCGTTTTTCCTGATCTCGTCCTGCATTGCCTTGCTGCCTGACAGTTGCCTGTACAAATGCGGGGTTTCCGACATGAAATGCACATTGATTTTCTGGCGTGCCGTAAACGGAAATCCGCCTTCCGCCCCAATGTCCTCCGCAATGCCCTTGCGGCAGTTGTCGTCTATCCATTCCGAGAAATAGTGCAGCCGCGACGGGTAGCCGTTTACCTTACCGTTGTGATAGCGAATGGTGCGGAGTGTGCGGCAATAGTCGTCAAACGTTTTCCCTCCGTTTTTGGATGTTATGTAAAGTGCGGCGGCGGTCTCCACAAGCGTTGTGCAGTCTAATTCCCGCAGGTTGGCCACCAGCTGCTCGCTTTCGTTGCATTCAAGTGTGTGCGCCACGTATGGTCTGCCCAAAAACTCTTTTGCGTAGTCAAGACAGGATTTGTGCCTTTTGGCGAGAAGCCTCACGACTTCCGCCGAATCTTCTTTTGTGTATGTCGCGGGAATTGCGGCATTGGAAGCCGCCACCATTAGCAATGCCATTGCCGCGAGCGCGAGTTTTGTCTTAATCATTGTGTGTGTTACTTGTTTTCTTTGGGAACATCCTGCGTATTCTCATAAGCATTGTTGATATGCTGCCCCTTGCCACAATGAGGCTCACGCCCGAAATGACGAGCACGAAGCCCCAGGCAATGCGCATTGTCATTGGCTCGCCTAGCACTATAACTCCGAGAAACACCGCCGTCAGCGGTTCAAGCGCGCCGAGAATTGCGGTCGGGGTGCTGCCGATAAGCGTTATGGCGTGGGTGGTGCAATAGAACGACAGGGCGGTGGGCAATACCGCAAGGCAGACAACATTCGCCCACATCATGCCGTTTTCCGGAATTTTCACGCCGCTTCCCAAGAAAGACATAGCCCCGAACAGCACGGTTCCGGCAACGATGACGTAGAATGTCAGCTTCAGTGTGGGCATGGAACTGAGGCGCGGGGAACGGTTCGCATATACAAGGTATATGGCGTAGAGCAGCGCCGACAGGAATACAAAGGCTGTTCCCGTGAGGCTCACCATTCCGCCGCCCTCCTTGAACGATATGAGGAACACGCCCGACAGCGCGAGCGCAATGCTTATTGCTGTAACCAGTCCAGCCTTTTCCCTGAAAAACACGCTCATTATCACCGCGACCATTATGGGGTAGAGAAACAGCAGGGTGGAGGCGATGCCCGCCCCCATGTATTTGTAGCTTGCAAAGAGAAAGTATGATGACAGAGCCATGAGTGCGCCCATGGCAAAGGCTGGCATTACCTCGCCTTTTTTCAGGGCGAAGCTCCTTCCCCGGGCTTTCATCATGAGGGCTATGACAGGAATGGCGAGCAGGTAGCGGAAAA